>JBKHXC010000406.1:0-7758 GCA_046566225.1 Acidimicrobiia bacterium | reverse complement strand
CACCCACTCCGGGCGCTCACCCTTGGTGAGGGCGAACGCCACCGTCACCGGGGGGTCGGGCGGTGCTTCCTCGACCACCTCCCCCACCGGCTCCATGCGCCCCTCGCCCCGCCAGGCGCACAGCCGCCACCGGCCCCGCCCGTCGGCCACGGTGACGGCCTGCCCGTCGCGCAGGCGCAGGACCCGGGCCAGGTGGTGGCGGTCGCCGGCGTCGAGGTCGGGCGCCGCCACGTCGTCCACGAAGGCGTGGGCGGCGGCCCGGGGCAGCGACGCCACGGCGCGGCCCTACTTGAAGGCGCTGCGGATCTTGGAGAGCAGCCCGGCGTCGGGCGGGTCGACGACCTCGCCCCGGGCGGCGGCCAGGTCGCGCAGGAGCTGCTCGTCGGCGGGCGACAGCCCGGTGGGGGTGTCGACCACGATGCGCACGAGCAGGTCGCCCCGGCCCCGGCCGTGCACGTCGGGCACCCCCAGGCCGCGGATGCGCACGATGCGGCCCGACTGGGTGCCGGCGGGGACGGCCACCTCGGTCTCGCCGTCCAGGGTCTCCAGGGCCAGGTGGGCGCCCAGGGCGGCCTGGCTCACCGACACGTGCAGCTCGGCCACCAGGTCGTTGCCCTTGCGCTCGAAGCGCCGGTCGGGACGGACCTCGAGGTGGACGTACAGGTCGCCGGGGGGGCCGCCCCGGGGCCCCGCCATCCCCCGGTCGGAGAGGCGCAGGGTGATGCCCGAGTCCACGCCGGGGGGCACGGTGACCTTGAGGGTGCGGTCGTCGAGGACCCGGCCCTCGCCCCGGCACGACGGGCACGGCGACGAGATGGCCTGGCCCCGCCCTCCGCAGCGGGGGCAGGGCCGGGACGTGACCATCTGGCCCAGCAGCGACTGGCGGACCGTGCGCACCTCGCCGCTGCCCGCGCACTGGGCGCAGGTGGTGGGCGAGGTGCCGGGGGCGGCGCCCGAGCCGGCGCACGCCTCGCACGCCACCGCGGTGCGGACGGTGACCTCCTTCTCGACGCCGACCACCGCCTCCTCGAACGCCAGGGTGACGTGGACCTCGGCGTCGGCGCCCCGCTGCGGCCCGCTGCGCCGAGCCCGGCCGCCGCCGAAGCCGCCGCCGAAGACGCCGCCGCCACCGCCACCGCCACCGCCGAAGAAGGCGTCGAACAGGTCGCCCAGGTTGCCGAAGCCGGCGCCCGCGAAGGGGTCGCCGCCGGCGCCGGCGCCGGCGCCCGCCCCCCGCAGGCCGTCCACCCCGAAGGCGTCGTACCGGCGCCGACGCTCGGGGTCGCGGAGCACCTCGTAGGCCAGGCTGACCTGCTTGAACCGCTCCTCGGCCTCCTTGTCCCCCGGGTTCTTGTCGGGGTGGAAGTCCCGCGCCAGCTTGCGGTAGGCGCGCTTGATCTCCTCGTCGCCGGCGGTGCGCGGCACGCCCAGCAGCTTGTAGAAGTCCGTCTCCACCCGGGCCTATCCCTCGCTCAGCCGCTCGCCCAGCCGCTGGCTCACCATGGCGACGGCCGCCAGGGCCTGCGGGTAGTTCATCCGGGTTGGGCCCAGCACGCCGACCGTGCCCCCCACCGTGCCCTCCACCTGGTAGGGCGACACCACCACCGCGCAGGTGGCCAGGGGCTCGAGCCCGTGCTCGGAGCCGATCGCCACCGACAGCCCGCGGTCGAGCACGTCCCGCAGGAGGGTGACGACCACGTACTGCTGCTCGAGAGCACCCAGCACCTTGCGGACGGTCTCCACCGCGTCGAACGCGCCGGCCATGCGCGACACCCCGCCCACGAAGACGTGGTCCGGCGCGTCCTCGGCGCTGTCGCCCAGGGACGCCACCGCCCCCGCCACCACGGCGTCGACCACCGGGTCGCCGGTGGGGCCGGCCGGCCCCCGGTCGGCCAGCGTGTGCCCGGTGAGGTGGGCGGCCAGGCGGGCGCCGGCCGCGGCCAGCCGGGCGTCGTCGACCCCGTCGGGCAGGTCGATGGTGCGCTTCTCGACCACGCCGTTGCCCAGCACGACCACGACGAGGCCGACGCGGGGCGCCAGCCCCACGATCTGGGCCGAGCGGATGACCGAGGCCTCGTGGGGCGGCCCCACGACCACCGCCGCGTAGTCGGTGAGGCTCGACAGCAGGCGGCTGGTGTCGTGCAGCATCCGCTCGAGCTCGCCGTGGGCGGTGTCGAAGAACTCCCGCACCCGCTGGCGCTGGTCGGCCTCCAGCCGGCCGGGGGCGGTGAGCTGGTCGACGAAGAACCGGTAGCCCTTGTCGGTGGGGATGCGGCCGGCGCTGGTGTGGGGCTGGACGAGGTAGCCCTCGTGCTCGAGCACCGCCATCTCGTTGCGCACGGTGGCCGACGATACGGGCAGGCGGGCCGAGCGGGCCACGTGGGCCGAGCCCACCGGCTGCGCCGACTCGATGTACTCCTCGACGACGGCCCTCAGGATGGCCGCCTTGCGCTCGTCCAGCATGCCCACGTCCCTGAGGCCCGCGGTCGGGCCCGTTGGCACTCGATTCTACCGAGTGCCAACCGCTCCCCTCTCCCCGGGGCGCGTTCGTGCGGCACCAGGTGGCGCTGTGCGCCCTTCCCTGCCGCGTGGACCCCGCCCCCTCCGGCGGCGGCCGACTTCCCGGCCGACTACTTCTTGGCCGGCGCCTTCTGGGCGCCCGACGCCTTGGCCGACGACGACGCCGACGACTTGCGGGCGGGCGCCGCCTTCTGGGCCGACGACTTCTTCACCGGCATGTCGTGGTCGTGGTCGTGCGCCTCGCCGGCGTGCTCGGTCTCGAAGTTCTCGTGCGGGTAGTGGGCGTGGGTGACCGACGCGTGGTCGTGCTCGTGCTCGTGCTCGGAGCTCAGGTGGTCGAAGCCCCCGGCGATGCGGTTGTGGTTGTGGGTCACGTGGTAGTGCCGGTGGCTGTGCACGACCGCCTCGTGCTCGTGGGTCTCCCAGGTGGTGTGCTCCTCGTGTCCCTCGGCCATTGGCCCTCCTCGTCGACGGTCGTCTCGGTTCGTCCCTACCCGGGCGCCCGCCGTTCGCACCTCTGGCCCCCGCTCGCGCGGGAGGATCCTAGAGGTGCTCCACGTTGGGAGCGGGCGCCAGGCGGTGCCGGGTGTCGAGGACGTAGCGGGCGGCGGCCACGACGTCGTAGTCGAAGGCGTCGTGGTCGGTGAGGAGCACCACCGCGTCGGCGGCGCCGACCTCCAGGGCACAGAGCTCGACCCGGGCGACCCGGGCGTCGACGTGGCCCTCGACCACGTGGGGGTCGGCGGCCCGCACCTCGGCGCCCAGGCCCAGGAGCCGCTCGGCCAGCACCGTCGCCGGCGACTCGCGGTCGTCGCTGGAGTTCTTCTTGTAGGCCAGCCCCAGGACCAGCACGCGGCTGCCGTTGAGGGCCAGCCGCCGGCGGTTGAGCGCCACCATGAGGCGCTTGACGACGTAGTCGGGCATGTGGTCGTTGACGTCGTTGGCCAGCTCCACGAACCGGAAGCTGTGCCCCAGCCGCCGGCGGACCCTCCACGACAGGTAGCTGGGGTCGATGGGCAGGCAGTGCCCACCGACGCCGGGCCCGGGGGTGAACCGCAGGAAGCCGAAGGGCTTGGTGGACGCCGCGTCGATCGTCTCCCACACGTCGATCCCCAGGTCGGCGGCGAACATGGCGATCTCGTTGACCAGGGCGATGTTGACGTGCCGGAACGTGTTCTCCAGCAGCTTGGCCAGCTCCGCCTCCTTGGGGCTGCGCACCGGCACCGTGCGCTCCACCAGCGTCCCGTAGAAGGACCTCACCGCGCCCAGCGATCGCTCGTCGATTCCCGACACCACCTTCGGGGTGTTCACCAGCCCCCACGTCGGGTTCCCGGGGTCGATGCGCTCGGGGCTGTAGCCGAGCAGGAAGTCGTCGCCGGCGGCCAGGCCCGACGCCTGCTCCAGCAGGGGGGCCAGCAGCTCCTCGGTGGTGCCCGGGTAGGTGGTGGACTCCAGCACCACCAGACCGCCCGGTCGCAGGTGGCGGCCCAGGGCGAGCGCCGACGCCTCGATGAACGACAGGTCGGGCACGCCCTCGCGCAGCGGGGTGGGGACGGTGATCACGGCCACGTCGAAGCCGGCCAGCCCCTCGCCGTCCGAGGTGGCGCGGTACCGCCCCCCCTCGAGGGCGACGGCCAGGGCCGCGGAGGAAACGTCCTCCACGTACGACTCGGCCGCCGCCAGCCGCTTGACCCGGCTCTCGTCCACGTCGTAGCCCACCACGTCGTAGCCCACCTCGACGGCCCGCATGGCCAGGGGCAGGCCGACGTAGCCCTGGCCGACGACGGCCACCTTCCGGGCGATGGGGGCGCTCACCCGACCATGGTCGCAGATCCCCCACCGCTCCTGGCCGGGGGACCGGCGGAGGACCGCTCCGCGGGCGAAATCTGGTCGCGGGCGACGGGCCGGGGCCGGCTCAACCCTTCCGCCGGGTCTTCTCGGCGAACATCATCCCGTCGGCCTCGGCCCACGCCTCGGCCATCCCCGCCGACGGCCGCCGGCTGGCGCCGCCCACCGAGGCCTTGGCGCCCTCCCGCTCCAGCGCGTCGCGCAGGCGGGCGACGAGCACGTGCATCTGGGGCTCGTCGCAGTCGAGGGCGAGCACGGCGAACTCGTCGCCGCCGGTGCGGGCCAGGAAGTCGCTGTCCCGGCTGGTCTCCCGGATCACCCGGGCAACCAGCTTGAGCAGCAGGTCGCCGCTGAGGTGCCCCTGGGTGTCGTTGATCTCCTTGAGCTCGTCGAGGTCCACGACGATGACCGACGCCGAGCCGCCGTAGCGGCGCCGCCGCCGCTCCTCGGCGGCCAGCGCCCGGTCCCAGCCCCGCCGGTTGGAGAGCCCGGTGAGCGGGTCGGTCAGGGCCTCGACCTCCACCTCGCGCACCTTGCGGGCAGCCTCCTCGGCCCGGTCGGCCTGCGCCCACGCCTCGTACTCGGCCACGGCCACGGCACCGAGCAGGTCGCCCAGGGTGCGCAGGTGGGCCAGCGTGGCCTGGGCCGCCGCCGCATCGACGCCGCTGCCCAGCAGGGCGCCGTAGGTGACCCCGTCGGCGGCGATGGGGACGACCACGGAGGCGTTGGCATCCGGGTGGACGCGCTCCCCCGGCGCCGGGTGCTCGCCGGGACCGGCGGCCGCCACGGCCACCAGCTCGTCGCCGTCGGCGTGGGCCACGACCCACGCCCCCCCGTGCCCGCACGCGTCCTCCACGACCCGCTCTGCCAGCCGCCGGAACCGCACCGAGACGGGGCTCCGCCTCTCGGGCATGGAGCTCATCCCCACCCTTTCTTTCCAGCGTAAAGGCTAGAGGACGGAGGCCGCCCGTGTCCCCGGGTGGCCCCGGGCGGTCACCCCTCGTCGAGGCGGAGGGCGGAGACGAACGCCTCCTGGGGCACCTCGACGCGCCCGATGCTCTTCATGCGCCGCTTCCCCTCCTTCTGGCGCTCGAGCAGCTTGCGCTTGCGGGTGACGTCCCCCCCGTAGCACTTGGCCAGCACGTCCTTGCGCTTGGCCTTCACCGTCTGGCGGGCGATGAACCGGCCGCCGATGGCGGCCTGGATGGGGACGTCGAAGAGCTGGCGGGGGATCAGCTCGCTCAGCTTCTCGCACATCCGGCGGCCGTAGTCCTGGGCCTTGGAGCGGTGGATGATCGCCGAGAAGGCGTCCACCGGGACGCCGTTGTGCAGGATGTCGATCTTCACCAGGTCGGACGGCTCGTAGCCCGCCGGCTCGTAGTCCAGGCTGGCGTAGCCCTTGGTCCGGCTCTTGAGCTGGTCGAAGAAGTCGACCACCACCTCGGCCAGCGGCACGCGGTAGACCAGCTCCAGGCGCTCGGGCGACAGGTACTCCATCTTCACCATCTCGCCCCGGCGCGACTGGCACAGGTCCATCACCGTGCCGGTGTACTCGGCGGGCAGCAGGATGGTGGTGGTGAGGAACGGCTCCTCGATGGCGTCGACCTGGTGGGACGGCGGCATGGCGCTCGGGTTGTCGACCTCGACCACGCCGCCGCCGGTGAGGTGGGCCAGGTAGGCGACGCTGGGGGCGGTGGCGATGAGGGCCAGGTCGAACTCGCGCTCCAGGCGCTCGCGGACGATCTCCATGTGCAGCAGGCCGAGAAAGCCGCAGCGGAACCCGAACCCCAGCGCCCCCGACGTCTCCGGCTCGTAGGTGAAGCTGGAGTCGTTGAGGCGGAGCTTCTCCAGGGCGTCGCGCAGGTCGGCGAAGTCGTCGCCCTCCACGGGGAAGAGCCCGCAGAACACCATGGGCTTGGGGTCGCGGTAGCCGGGCAGCGGCTCGGCCGCCCCGCGGGAGGCGGTCGTCACCGTCTCGCCCGAGCGGGCCCCTCCGACGTCCTTGATGCCGGCGATGAGGTACCCGACCTCGCCCGGCCCCAGGCTGGCCACCGGCGTGACGGCCGGCGTGCGGATGCCGACCTCCTCGGCGTCGTGGGTGGCGCCCGCCTGCACGAAGCGCAGGCGCTGGCCCACGCTCAGGGTCCCGTCCACCACCCGCACGGCGCTGACCACCCCCCGGTACTGGTCGTAGGAGGAGTCGAAGATGAGGGCCCGCAGCGGCGCGTCGGGGTCGCCGGCGGGGGCGGGGATGCGCTCGACCACGGCGTCGAGCAGCTCGGGGACGCCGGCTCCCGTCTTGGCGCTGATGCGCAGGATGGAGTCGGCGGGGATGCCCAGCACCTTCTCGATCTCGGCCGCGTACCGGTCGGGGTCGGCCGCCGGCAGGTCGATCTTGTTGAGGGCGGCGACGACGTCGAGGTCGTGCTCGAGGGCCAGGTAGCAGTTGGCCAGCGTCTGGGCCTCGATCCCCTGGGCGGCGTCGACGAGCAGGACCACCCCCTCGCACGCGGCCAGGCTGCGGCTCACCTCGTAGCCGAAGTCCACGTGGCCCGGCGTGTCGATGAGCTGGATGACGTGGTCGCGCCAGGCGACCCGCACGTTCTGGGCCTTGATGGTGATGCCCCGCTCCCGCTCGAGGTCCATCGAGTCGAGGTACTGCTCGCGCATCTGGCGGGGGTCGACGGCGTTCGTCGCCTCCAGGATGCGGTCGGACAGGGTCGACTTCCCGTGGTCGATGTGGGCGACGATGCAGATGTTGCGGATGCGGTCCAGGGCGGTCACGGGCATGTGGCGGCCATCGTACGGGCCGCCCGCGCCCGCCCCGACGGGGCGGCGCCCGCGGGCGGGGCGCCAAAGCCGCGGTTCGGGGCGAGCGGGCCGTGGCCGCCACGCAGCGCGTCGGGATGGCCACCGCGATGGCCCGTCCGGGCTATTGCGATCCCCCGGCCCCGGCCGATAGGTCCCACGGCGGACGACCAGGGGTGGAGGTTGTCATGGGTGGCTCAGGGACGAGGATCCGGATGTGGCGGGCGACGGCGGCCGTCAGCGCCGCGGTGGCGGTGGTCGCCGCCCTGGCGGGGGCGGCGCCGCCGCCGGCGGTTCCGCCGGGCACGGCGGCGTCGGTGCGCGCCGACGACGGGCCGCTCGCCAGGGTGGTGGTGCAGGCCCGGGGAGCGGGCGCCGACGCGGCCGTTGCGGTGGCCGGCGCCGGCGGCACCGTCACCCGGGAGCTCCCCATCGTCGACGGCGTGGCCGCCACCGTCCCGGCGGCGGCGCTGGCGGCGCTGGCCGCCACCCCCGGGCTGGTGGTGACGGCCGACCGGCCGGTCCGCGTCCAGGCGGCGACGTCGTCGTCGGGGACCGAGTCCGCCTACCGCAAGGTCGTCG
>JBKHXC010000405.1:0-14871 GCA_046566225.1 Acidimicrobiia bacterium | reverse complement strand
TACCCGGCGGCCATGGCGCCCCCCATGGCGGCGCAGGCCCTCGGCCGCCCCCCGTTCGGCGTGGGCGACCTGCTGGCCGAGCTGCGCTGGTCCCACGGTGCCGGGGTGGGGCTGGTCGAGGGGGTGGGCGGGCCCCGCTCCCCGCTGGCCGCCGACGGCGACGGCGTGACCCTCGCCCGCGCCCTGCGGCCCGACGCCGTGGTGCTGGTCGCCCCCGCCGGCCTGGGGGCGCTCAACGCCGTGCTGCTCTGCGTCGACTCCCTCCCCCGGCGCCCCGTCGTGCTCCTCAACCGGTTCGAGCAGGCCGACCCCCTCCACGCCGCCAACCGGGCGTGGCTGGAGGAGCGGGCCGGGCTTGAGGTCGCCACCGGCGTCGACCGCCTGGTCGAGGTCCTCGGGGCACGGGGCGTGGCCCGGTGAGCGAGGACCGGCGGGCCCACGCCCGGCGCCTGGCCCGCCAGGCGGTGGACGCCGGCCAGCCGCTGGCGTGGTTCGAGCGCCTCTACGCCGACGCCGAGGCCGGGCGGGGGGTGGTGCCGTGGGCCGACCTGGGGCCCAACCCCAACCTGCTGGCGTGGGCGGCGGCCCGCCGGCTGTCGGGCGGCGGGCGACCCGCCCTGGTGGTGGGGTGCGGGCTGGGCGACGACGCCGAGGCCCTGGCCGCCCTGGGCTTCGCCGTGGTGGCCTTCGACGTGGCGCCCACCGCCGTGCGCCGGTGCGTCGAGCGCCACCCGGCCACGACGGTGGAGTACGTGGTGGCCGACCTGCTCGACCCGCCGGCGGGCTGGTCGGGCCGGTTCGACCTGGTGTTCGAGGCCAACACCCTCCAGGTGCTGCCCCCCGGCGACCTGCGCCGGCGGGCGGCGGCCGTGCTCCCCACCCTCGTCGCCCCCGGGGGCACCCTGCTGGTGATCGCCCGGGCCCGGGAGGAGTCCGACCCGGTGGGCGACATGCCGTGGCCCCTGACGGCCGCCGACGTGCTGGCCTGCGCCGGCGGCCGGCTCGCCCTCGAGGCGCTGGAGGACTTCCTCGACGACGAGAGCCCGCCGGTGCGCCGCTACCGGGCCACGTTCACGGCCCGCCCTGACCCCCGCCCACCGGGCCGTGCCGCCGGCAGCGGGCCGACCAGCCCGAGGGCGTGACCTGCACCGCCACCCGCCGCCCGCAGGCCGGGCAGAACCGGGGCGGGTCCAGCGGTCGCCGGCAGCCACCGTCGCACGCACCGACCACCCGCCCGCAACCCGCGCAGTGCGCCGGCCCGCCCGCTCCGCCGGCCGGGCTCGGAACCTCCGGTGGCGAGCCGACCCTCATAGGACCCCCATCGCCCCTACCGGGGCGACCGGCCAACGACGAGGATCGCCGGCGGCCGCTCCTTGCCGCCGGAGGCGGCCCCCCCGGCTGCCGGCCGGGAGGACAGGGCGGAGACCGGCGGCTCCGCCGCCGGCCGGAGCACGATCAGCTCGACTCGGAACCTCTGGTTCCGAGTCGATTCTCCTCACAGGACCTTGGACAGCACGCCCACCGGCATGCCCAGGTCGGCGAGCATGGCCAGGTCGTCGGCCGGCGGGCGCCCGAGGGTGGTGAGGTAGTTGCCCACGATGAGGGCGTTGATCCCCGCCGTCATCCCCATGGCCTGCAGCTGGCGGAGGGTGACCTCGCGGCCCCCGGCGTAGCGCAGGATCACCCCCGGCAGCGCCAGCCGGAACAGGGCGATCCAGCGGATGGCCTCCAGCGGCTCCATGACGGCGCGGCCGGCCAGGGGCGTGCCGGGCCGGGGGTTGAGGAAGTTGACCGGCACCTCGGCCGGGCCCACCTCGCGGAGCTGGCCCAGCAGCTCCAGGCGCTGCTCGTCGCTCTCCCCCATCCCGAGCAGGACGCCGCAGCACAGCTCCATCCCCGACTGGCGCACCAGCCGGCAGGTGGCGAACCGCTCCTGCCAGGTGTGGGTGGTGACGACGGAGGCGAAGAACGAGCGGGCCGTCTCCAGGTTGTGGTTGTAGCGGTGAGTCCCGGCGGCGGCCAGCCGGGCGGCCTGGTCGCCCTCGAGGATGCCGGCGCTGACCGCCACGTTCAGGCCCGTCTCCGCCCGCACCAGCGGGACCAGCGCCTCCAGCCGCCGCAGGGTGCGCTCGTCGGGGCCGCGCACGGCCAGCACCAGGCAGAACTCCGACGCACCCAGGGCGGCGGTCTCCCGGGCGGCGGCCAGCACCTCGGCCGTGTCCAGGAAGGGGGTGGCCAGCACCGGCGAGTCGAAGCGCGCCGACTGGCTGCAGAACGAGCAGTCCTCGGGGCACCCGCCGGTCCGGGCCGACAGGATCCCCTCCACCTCCACCTCGGGCCCGCACCACGCCAGGCGCACCTCGTGGGCCACCGCCGCCAGCGACGGCACCGCCGCCGGCGGCAGCGCGGCCAGCGCCGCCAGCTCCTCGGGCGTGAGCTGGCGGCGCTGGTCGACCAGCGCCGCCGACGCCGCCGCCAGCAGGTCCCGGGCCGTCACGGAGCCGGAGGCTACCGGTGCGGCCTCACCGCTACCGGCTCGGCCGGCCCAACTCCGCCGAGCGGGATCCGGCGCGGAGCGGCGGTTCATCCCCCGGGAGACTGCTGCTTCCGGGTTCCCCTGCGTCCTCGACGACATCGGGCCGTCGACCCAGGTGCTTCCGCCGGCCCGGTTGCCGTCGTCGACCAGCCGACCATGCTGGGCCTCATAAGAGGTCCCGACCTCCACCAAGCGGTGCTGGTCGACACGCTGGTCCTCGGCGTCGCCCGAGGGTCGCCGCTGGCGAGCACGACGGCCCGGGAAGGTTCGGAGGGATCAGGCGCTTCCCGGCCCAACCGCCGGGAGCTCGGACGCGGTGATGTCCGGACGAAGCGGGACGAAGTCGGGAGCCCACTCGATCAGGACCACCGAGCCGTCGTCGGGTACGGGCGCGGTGCGGACGATCCAGGCCACGAAGTCGGCGATCCGCTCGAGGCTGGCTGCCCCATCGACCACGACGCGTCGCCGTGCGGCATGAGCGCCACCTCCAAGCGGGGCTCGCCGGGCAGGTAGAGCTGGGCCACGACGTTCTCCGCCGAGCGCCCCTCGGGGCGGTAGACCTCCACGCCTGGGTAGGCCTCCTGGGCGGCGGTGACGAGGGCTTCCACGTCGAAGTCGTAGTGGCCCGTCGAGGCGATGGCGTATGAGACGCTCATCCGCCGCGCCCTCCGGTGGGAGGAGGCTCGACCCGGACGTAGCCCGGAACGCCTCGCCGCCGCATCCGGGACTCGATGAACGCCGCCGCGCCGGGGTCGTCCGTCACCATCTCGAGCGGTGCCTGGCGGACCGCCCAGCCTGTCTCGTCAGTCTGGCCGGGCTGAAGGCGACGGCCGTCCCGAAGCCGACAACGGCGACCGTTCCCATCCAGGTCAGGCGCGGCATCGCCCACTCACCCCGGCGGTCGCTATGGAACGCGGTGGACGTCGGTGATGGCGCCCGCCTCGCACGAGCGGAGCGTGACAGGAATCGTGTTCGACGACAGCAACCAGTAGCGGCCAGCGGGAAGCCGCAAGAGCGCCGCCTCTCCCTCGTGGACCGTGACCTGCTCCACGACATTGGCGACGAGGCCCCGTTGGCGGTCGACCGCCGGCGGGCGGTCGACAGGGCCGACCGATACCCGGGTGCTTCCGGGGTAGTCGAAGGACCCGCTGTCCTGGAACTGCGCCGAGACATGGATGTCACCGCCGCTGGACGTGAACTCGGCCGGCGGTCCGCCTTCCCCGGGCCTCCCGAGGTCGGCCACCACCGCCGGCGACGCACACGGCGCCAGGCTGGCCGCCGGCTCGGGGCTGGGGACCCGGTCCGTCGACGATGCCGACGAGGCGCCGTCCGGATCTCCGCAGCCCACCAGGGTCACCGCCAGGACGCCGAGCCGTACTCCTCGTCCGAGTACGGCGAGCGCGCCGCTCCTGGTCACACGTGGCATCGCCCCGTCACCGGGGGGCTCGCCGGCGAACCGCTGACCACCGCGGTCCGGGCGGTGCAGCGCAGTCGAGCACCACGCCCGACCCCGCCACCCGGGTGCCGCCGGGTCCGCGTCACCGGTCGGCGCCCATGAACATGACCTTGAGGGACTCGAAGGCCTCCAGGCAGCGGCCGGCGCCCAGCACGACGCACTCCAGCGGCGCGTCGACCAGGTGCACGGGGATGGCGGTCTCCTCCTGGAGGCGGCGGTCCAGCCCCCGCAGCATCCCGCCGCCGCCCACCAGGTGGATGCCCTGGCCGATGAGGTCCTGGGCCAGCTCGGGCGGCGCCTGGCCCAGGCACTGCACGACGGAGTCGACGATGGCGCTCACCTGCTCGTCGATGGCGGCCCGCACCTCGTCGGGGGACAGGATCACCGTCTTGGGCAGGCCGGTCATCAGGTCCCGCCCCCGGACCTCCGCCTTCACCGAGTCGTCCACCGGGAAGGCGCTGCCGATGGCCAGCTTGATCTCCTCGGCCGTCCGCTCGCCGATGGCCATCCCGTAGTCCCGCCGGACGTAGGTCTGGATCGACGCGTCGATGTCGAAGCTGCCCACCCGGATGGCCTGGAGGGCGACGATCCCCCCCAGGGAGATGACCGCCGTCTCGGTGGTGCCGCCCCCCACGTCCACGATCATGTTGCCCAGGGGCTCGTGGATGGGCAGGCCGGCCCCGAGGGCGGCGGCCATGGGCTGGTGGATGAGGTAGGGGTCGGCGGCACCCGCCCGCCGGGCCGCCTCCTCCACCGCCCGGCGCTCCACCTCGGTGATGGCCGACGGCACGCAGATGAGCACCCGGGGCCGGTTGAAGCGGGTGACGCCGGCCCGCTTGAGCAGCAGGCGGATCATGCGCTGGGTGTTGTCGAAGTCGGTGATGGCGCCCTTGCGCAGGGGGCGGACGGCCACGATGTATCCCGGCGTGCGGCCGATCATCTGCCAGGCGTCGTGGCCCATGGCCAGCACTTCCTGGGTCTTCTCGTTGAGGGCGATGACCGTGGGCTCGTTGAGCACGATGCCCCGGTCCCGGGAGTAGACCAGGGTGTTCGCCGTCCCCAGGTCGATGGCGAGGTCCCGGCCCACCTACGTGCCGTGGCGGGCGGCGCCGCCGGGTGGCCGGGCGGCGGTCCGCCCCTCCGGCGCCGGGCCGCTAGTCACCCTCGCGCCGCTCCGGCGCCAGGGCCCGCAGCTCGCGCTGGAAGGCGTCGACGCCGTACTCGAACCTCCGCGGCTTGCGATGGCGGTACCACAGCGCCAGCGACCCGACGACGCTCAGGCCGACGGCGACGAGCAGGTACAGCAGGTTGGTCATCGGACGGTCGCCTCCTCCACCTCGGAGATGCCCGTCGCGCACGTGGCCCAGTCCGTGCCGCCCTCCCACGTCTCGCGCTTCCAGATGGGCACGCCGGCCTTCACCGCGTCGATGCACCAGCGGGCGGCCTCGAACGCCTCGGGCCGGTGCGGGGTGGAGGCCACGACCACCACGGAGACGTCGGTCGGCTCCAGGGCGCCCACCCGGTGGAGGAGGACCAGGCGACCGATGGCCGGCCAGCGCCGCCGCGCCTCGGCGGCGATGGCCCCCAGGCGGGGCCCGACCTGCTCCTCGTAGGCCTCGTACTCCAGGCGGGTGACGCCGGCCCGCCCCTCGGCGTGGTCCCGCACCGTGCCGGCGAAGCTCACCACCGCACCGCAGCCGGGGACCACGGCCCACGCCCCGGCCTCGGCCACGGGCAGGGGCTGCGACGTCAGCCCTGTCCAGTCGGCGCCGTCCGGGCGGGGAAGTGCCGCGACTCGCACAGCCCAATGGTAGTGAACAACCGCCCGCCGGCCCGCGGCCCGTGTCGGGGGGCCCGTCGTTATCCTCGACCGCATGGAGCCGGACGACGGGCGCGGCGACGACGAGCACCGCGCTCCCCTGCTCCCACCCGACGACCGGCTGTGGCGCCACTCCTCGGAGATCGCCGCCTACGGCCCGCCCCCGGAGGCGACCGGCGACCGCACCGGCCGCCGGCGGACGTGGGCCACGGCGGTGGCGGCCGCCGCCTGCGGGGCCGTGGTCGGCGTGGGCGCCGTGGCCCTGGCCGGCGCCTTCGAGGGACGGGCCCGCCCGGTCACCGTCGTCGAGCGGGTCGCCCTGCCGGCCCGCACCCTGTCCACCACCGCCGGCGGGCCGGGGCCGGGCGCGGTGCGGGTGGCCGAGGGCCTGCGGCCGGCCGTCGTGGAGGTGGCGGCGGAGGGGGACGGGCCGGCGCGGCGGGGGTCGGGCGTCATGTTCCGCAGCGACGGCCACCTGCTCACCAACGCCCACGTCGTCGAGGACGGGGCGCGGATCACCGTGACCCTGGCCGACGGCGCCCGGGCGGCCGCCCGCCTGGTCGGCGCCGACGCCGCCTCCGACCTGGCCGTCGTCAAGGTCGACGGCTGGTCGAGCGTGGTGACCGCGCCCCTCGGCTCGGCCGCCGGGCTGGCGGTCGGCCAGGACGTGATGGCCATGGGCGCCTCCGCGCCCGGGGCGCCCCTCGCCCTGGCCGTCGGCATGGTGAGCGCGGTCGGCCGCCAGGTCGACCGCGGCACGGCGGCCCCCCTGGTCGACCTCATCCAGACCGACACGCCGGTGGGCGAGCGCTGGTCGGGCGGCGCCCTGGCCGACGACCGGGGGGCGGTGGTCGGCATCCTCACCTCGCTGAGCACGCCCGACGCCGGGGTGGCCCGCATGGGCTTCGCCACGCCGATCGACGTGGCCCGCACCGTCGCCGACCACCTGGTGGCCGGCACCCCGGTGGCGAGGCCGTGGATCGGGATCGAGGCGGGCGAGGTCGACCCCGCCGCCGAGGCCCGGGGCGGGACCGGCGGGGCGGTGGTGAGCTCGGTGCGCCCGGGGGGCCCGGCCCAGGCCGCCGGCCTGGCGGCCGGCGACGTCATCACCGCCGTCGACGCCGTCCCGGTGGCGTCCATGGGCGCCCTGCGCATCCTGGTGCGGTCGCACCGGCCGGGCGACGTGGTGCACCTGACGGTGGTGCGGGGGCCGTCGCGGCGCTCGGTGGCGGTCACGCTGGCCGAGCGGCCTCCCGACCCCTGACGCCGGGGCGCTCCTGCGGCGGCGAACCTACGATGACCGGGTGAGCACTCCCTCCGGCCCCTTCGGCGGTTCCGGCAACCCGTTCGAGGGGCTGTTCGGCGAGCTGGCCAAGCTGCTGTCGAACCAGGGGGCGGTGAACATCGAGGTCGCCCGCCAGCTCGCCCTGTGGATGGCGACCGAGGGCCGGGCCGAGCCCAACGCCGACCCGGTGGAGCGCATCCGGCTGGAGGAGCTGGTGCGGGTGGCGGACCTCCACGTCGCCGACGCCACCGGGCTGCCCACCTCCGTCACCGGGCGGCCCCTCAGCGTCGCCGCCGTGGGCCGGGGCGAGTGGGCCCGCCGCACCCTGGAGGCCTACCGGCCCCTCTTCGAGGGCCTGGCCGCCGCCGTCGGCCGGGCGGCCGACGACGACGGCGAGGAGGGCACCGCTCCCGATCCCGCCACCGAGCTGCTGGGCGGCATCACCGAGGTGGTGGGGCCGCTGCTGCTCGGCATGCAGGCGGGGACCATGGTGGGGCACCTGGCCCGGCGGGCGCTCGGCCAGTACGAGCTGCCGGTGCCCCGCCCGCCGTCGGACGAGCTGGTCGTCGTCCCCGCCAACCTCGACGCCTTCGCCGCCGACTGGAGCCTGTCGCTCGACGACCTGCGCCTGTGGCTGTGCCTGAGCGAGGTCACCCACCACGCCGTGCTGGGGCGCCCCCACGTTCGGTCCCGGCTGGACGGGCTGCTGCGGTCCTACGTGGGCGGCTTCCGCCCCGACCCCGCCGCCCTCCAGGATCGCTTCACCGCCCTCGACCCCACCGACCCGGCCTCGTTCCAGGCGGCGCTGGGCGACCCCGGCGAGCTGCTCGGCGCCATGGAGACGCCCGAGCAGCGCCAGGTCCTGGGCCGCATCGAGGCCCTGGTGGCGGCCGTCGAGGGCTACACCGACCACGTGCTCGACGGCGCCGGCCAGCGCCTGGTGCAGGGGTACGGCGCCCTGGTGGAGGCGCTGCGCCGCCGCCGGGCCGAGCGGGGCGACGGGGAGCGCTTCGTGGCCCGCCTGTTCGGCCTCGACCTCGGCCCCGCCCAGTACGAGCGGGGCCGCAGCTTCGTGAGCGGCGTGGTGGAGCGGGCCGGGGAGGGGGCGCTGGGCCGGCTGTGGGCGTCCGAGCGGGAGCTGCCCACGCCGGCCGAGGTCGACGCCCCCGGCCTGTGGCTGGAGCGCATCGACCTGCCCCAGTAGCCGCCGCCCGGGCCGGCCGGCTCAGGCGACCACGACGTCGGCCCGCACCACCCGGCCGGCGTCGAGGGTGAGCAGGCCGAAGGTGTGATGGGGCTGGGCCCGGCGCTCGGTGGGCGACCCGGGGTTGAACAGCAGCTGGCCGCCGAGGCCGGGCTCGTTCCACGGGACGTGGCTGTGGCCGAACACCACCACGTCGGCGTCGGGGAACCGCCGGCGCAGCCGGGCCGGGCGCCCGGCCCGGGGCCCGCTGTCGTGGATCATCGCCACCCGCACCCCGTCCACCACGTCGAGGCGGGTCTCGGGGAGGGCGGCCAGGGCCGGGTCCAGGTCGTTGTTGCCGAGCACGGCCCGCACGGGGGCGAAGCCCGAGAGCTCGTCGAGCAGCTCGGCGGTGACGATGTCGCCGGCGTGGAGGACGACGTCGGCCCCGTCGAGGCCCCGGTAGACCGAGCCGGGCAGGCGCCGCCGGCCCTCGGGGCGCAGGTGGGTGTCGGACAGGACCAGGGCCCGGGTGGTCACCCGTCGGCGCCCGCCGGGCGCAGCGCCGCCTCCTCCCGGTGGCGGTGGGTGGCGAGCCCGGCCAGGTACAGCCCCGCCCCCACGGCGGCGGCCACGGCCAGCAGCACGTAGCCCAGGCGGCTGGGCACGGCGAGCACGACGGGGATGAGCGCCCCGACCACCCACGCCAGCTGGAAGGCGGCCTCGAAGCGGGCGAAGGAGCGGCCCTGGGCGGCGGCCGGGGCGTCGCGCTGGACCAGCGAGTCGAAGGCGAGCTTGCCCGAGCCGGCGGCCAGCCCCACCACGGCGGCCGCCATCACCGGCGCCATCCGGCCCCCGGTGCGGGCGGCCATCAGCATGACGACCACCACCAGGCCCAGGGACGCGGCCAGCAGGTGCTCCTCCACCACCCGCCGGCGCAGGGCTGGCGCCACCACCGACCCCAGCAGGCTCCCGGCCACGCTGGCGCCGATCACCACGCCGAACAGCCACGCCGGCTCCCCGCTGCGGCGCAGGGCGAAGGCCACCAGGAAGGTCAGGAACCCCACCGAGCCCCGCAGCACCCCCATGGCGGTCGCCGCCAGGCGCACCCCGGCGTGGCTCAGCTCCTCCTGGGCCCGGGTCCGCGCCGCCGGGTCGTCGGGGTGCACCACCACGATGCGGGCGCCGGCCACGGCCGCCGCGGCGAAGGCGACCGCCGCCAGCCGCATCACCCACTCGGCGCCGAACAGCTGCATCACCAGCACCCCGGGGGCGGCGGCCGCCGAGCCGACCAGGGCCCCGGCCAGGGCCAGGCGGGCGTTGGCCCCGACCAGCAGGTGGGGCGAGTCGACCACGGTGGGCACCAGCGAGCTCTTGGCCACGGCGTGGGTCTTGGACAGCACCAGCAGGGCGAACGC
The DNA here is from genome assembly GCA_046566225.1 of Acidimicrobiia bacterium. Taxonomy (GTDB): domain Bacteria; phylum Actinomycetota; class Acidimicrobiia; order Acidimicrobiales; genus DATLFN01. The sequence goes on along the minus strand of JBKHXC010000405.1, from coordinate 5,174 downwards.
CGTCGGGAACAGCAGCAGGCCGTCGAGGACGGTGGCGGCGTACAGGGCGGCCGCCACCCGGCCGGTGGCGGCGCCCACCACCATGAGCCGCCGGCCCCCGGCGATGCGGTCGATGGCCGGCCCCAGGAAGGGCGCCACCACCCCGAAGGGCAGGATGGTGAGCAGCAGCGACAGGGCCACCCGGCCCCGGGCGGCGCTGGGCGAGATGTCGAAGAACAGCGAGCCGGCCAGCGCCACCGTCACCAGGCCGTCGCCGGCCAGGGACAGGACGTGGGTGACGGCCAGGCGCTGGAACGGCGGGGTGGTGACCCGGGCCGGGCGGGCGGGGGGGCGCAGCGGCTGCCAGCCGGTGCCCGTCGCCATCACCCCGCCTCACGCGCCGGCGCGGCGGCGCCGACGGCGGCCGGCGTCGCCGGGGCGGCCGGAAGGCGGAGGGTGAAGGTGGACCCGGCTCCCGGCTCGGAGGAGACGAGGACCTCGCCCCCGGCGGCGGCCGCCGCCCGGGCGGCGATGGCCAGCCCCAGCCCGCTGCCCTCCGGGGAGCGCGAGCGGCCGTCGCCGGCCCGGTAGAACGCCTCGAACACCCGGTCGAGCTCGCCGGCGGGGATGCCGGGCCCGTCGTCGGACACGGCGACGTCCACCCGCTCGGCGCCCGCCTCCACCCGCACCTCCACCTGGCCCCCCTCGCCGCCGGCCACCGCCGCGTTCTCCACCAGGTGGGCCAGGGCCGACACCAGCTGGCGCCGGTCGCCCACCACGGCGACGCCGGGCGGGGCGGCGGAGGCGTCCACCGACACCGTTCGGCCGGGCGTGGCGGCCAGGGCCCGCTCCACCGCCTGGGCCACGACCACGTGCACCGACACCACCTGGCGCACGGGCAGGGCCTCGGAGTCGAGACGGCTCAGCTCGGCCACGTCGTCCACCAGGCGGCCCACCCGGCGGGCGTCGGCCTCCAGCCGGGCGGCCAGCCGCCTGGTCAGGGCCGGGTCGTCCTCGTCGACGATGGTGGCGGCCAGCAGCCCCAGGGCGCCCAGGGGCGCCTTGAGCTCGCCGGTGACGTTGGCCAGGAAGTCGCGACGGGCCACGTCGGCCCGGCGCTGGTCGCTCACGTCGTCGACCACGGCGACGCCGCCCACCAGCCGCCGGCCGTCGTCCACCGGTCGGCCGCTGACCCGCAGGGTGCGCCACGGCGGCCCGGCGACGTCGACGGTGCGCTCGTCCGCCTCCCCGCCCACCGCCGCCGACAGCACCGCCCGCACGGCGGCGGCCACCGGGGCGTCCTCGCCCGCCCCCGTCGCGGCGTCGCCGTGCACCACCACGCCGGCCTCGTCGCAGACCACGACCCGGCACGGCACGGCGCCCAGCGCCCCGGCCAGGCGCTCGGCCCGGGCGTCGGCGTCGCTCAGGCGCAGCACGGCGGACTGGGCCAGGCGCTCCACCCGGCCGACGACGTCGCGGCCGTCGGCCACCGGGGCCTCGGGCAGTTCGAGGCGGGCGGCGATGGACGCCAGGCGACCGGCCGTGGCCCGCGCCCGGCGCAGCGACCGCACGAGCAGGCCGGCGAGGAGGAGGACCAGGGCGGCGCCACCGGCGCCGATCGCGGTCGCGGTGCCCGCAGACAGCTCGACCATGGCCCCACTGTACGAGGAGCGCCCCCACCCGCCGGGCACCCCGGCCCGCCGCGGCCCCAGCGGCGGCCCGTGGCCGGGCGTCGAACGACGTCGAGAGCCCTCAGCCCTCCTCGGGCACCCCCAGGTCCCACTCCAGGAGCAGGTTCTCCCGCTCGGCGTCGCGGGCCACCCGCTCGCGGTTGCGGCGGAACTGGGGGTCGTGGGGCGGCAGCAGCACCAGCCGGGCCATGGCCCGCTGGCGGAACTCCTCGATCAGCACCCGGTCGCCGTAGGCCGACTCCAGGTCCCAGTGGGGGGCGACGGGGCCCAGGTACACGATGCGGATGTGGCCCCGGGGGGGCTGCTGGGGGTTCGCCTGGTCGGGCCCGCTGGCGACGGTTGACATGGGCACGCTCCTCGCTGGCCGGAGCCGGGCAGCCTAGCGGTCGACCTCATTCGTTCGCCCGTTCCCGGCGACGAACCCTTGCCGCCGCCGTCGCCGCGGCCAGGTCCGCGGCCGCTCTCGCCGCCGCAGGCGGCCTCTCCGGCTGCGGACACCGAGAAGGACAGGGCGGAGGCGGCGCGAGCTCCGCTCGCCCGCCGGAGCACCATCCAACTCGACCGAATGGAGTGAGCGAAGCGAACGAATGAGGTCGAAGTGCTACGGCCGGGTGGCGAGCACGACGGTGGCCCGCTGCTCCTCGTCGCCCCGGCTCCACACGATCTCCACCCGGTCGCCGGGCCTGTGGGCCCGCACCGCGGTCTGGAGGTTGGCGTTGGTGTCGATCTCCTGGTCGCCGATGCGGGTGATGACGTCGTTGGGCTCCAGCCCGGCCTGGGCGGCCGGCGACCCGGGCACGACCTCGACCACGATGGCGCCGGCCGGGGGGCCGAAGTCGAGGCGCTCGCGGATCTCGGGCGTGAGGGTGACGGTGCTCACCCCCAGGAAGCCCTGGGCGGGCGCCGTCTCGCCGGCCTGGAGCCGCTCGATCAGGGGCTTCACGGTGTCGATGGCGATGGCGAAGCCGATGTTCTGGGCCCGCTGGCCGGCCACCGCGGTGTTGATGCCGATCACCTCGCCCTCGCTGTTCACCAGGGGGCCGCCGGAGTTGCCGGGGTTGATGGCCGCGTCGGTCTGGATGAGGTTCGACAGCGGCCCGAGCGAGCGCTCGAGGGCGGAGACGATGCCGACGGTGACGGTGGGACCGCCCGGCAGCGCCAGGGCGTTGCCGATGGCGACGACGTCGTCGCCCACCTTCACCTCCGCCGAGCTGCCCAGCCGCACCGGCCGGCCCTCCAGCCCGGAGGCGTCGGTGAGCCGCAGGATGGCCACGTCGGCGTCCCGGTCGGCCCCGACCAGCACGGCCTGGCGCGGCTCGCGCTCGCCGAACAGGGTGACCCGGATGGCCGAGGCTCCCTCGACCACGTGGGCGTTGGTGAGGACGTCGCCGTCGGTCGACAGGATCATGCCCGTGCCCGCCCCCTGGACGGGGTCGGGGTTGAGGTCGAAGCCGAACCCCCCCTGGAAGGTGGAGCTGCGGACGGCCACCACGCCGGGCTGAACCCGGGCCAGGACCTCCTGGATGTCCCGGGGCCGGGCCAGCTGGCTGGAGTTGTTGCCGAACGGCGGTGTGGTGGTGGCGACCGACTCCTCCGTGGCGGCGAGCCGGTCGTCGCCGCCGTCCACGAGGACGGCCGCGCCGGCCCCCACCACGGCGCCCACCACCGCCGCCACCAGGGCGACGACCAGCCAGGAGCGGGAGTTCCCCCCGGCGCCCCCGGTCGGGGCGGCCGGCGGGGCGGCCGGCGACGGCCGGGGCGGGGCCGGGGCCCACGGCGGCCCGCTGCCGGCCAGGGGCTGCCCTCCCACCGGCGCCGTGGGGGGCCCGTCGACCCTGGCGTCCACCGGGGCGGCGTCGCCCCCCCGCTCCCGGTCGTCGGTGTCGTCGTCGGGCGGGCCCCAGGACCAGGTCCCTCGTGCCGTGTCGTCGCTCACCCACTCGCTCCTTGGTCGTCCGGCCCGGCCTTGCCGGCCTGCCCGTCGGCGGCCGGCGGCGCCGGGGCCGGTGGCCCGCGGCCGAAGACGTCCATTCTCGCATCCGCCAACGCGGCGCCCTCCGAACATGTTCCCGGGAACTCTTCGACGGCCACCCGCCGTTGACTCGGGAACGGAGGTGCCATGGATACCGAGTGGATGGCGGAAGGCAAGTGCAGGGACGTGCCGCCCGGCACGTTCTTCCCCAGCGACGGGGTGGGCGTCGAGATCGCCCGCCGCATCTGCGCCGACTGCCCGATGAAGGCACCGTGCCTGGAGTACGCGCTGCGCAACCGGATCGACCACGGCGTGTGGGGAGGCGCGTCGGAGCGGGAGCGCCGGCGCATCGCCCGCCGCCGGCGCCTGGAGCGCCAGGCGGCGCCGGCCGCGGTCAGCGACCGCCGCTGATCAGCTCGGCCACCAGCCGCGACGTCGCCCGCACCCGGTCGAGGGCCGACGGCCGGCCGGGCGGGGGCACGGAGGCGGCGGCGGCCAGCAGGTCGGCGGCGGTGCCGTCGCCCACCAGGGTGTGCAGCATGCGGCCCGCCTCCCAGGTGATGACCTGGCCGCCCGGCCAGGTGGAGTGGACGCCGGCGACGGCCCCCACCGACACGGCGGCGCCCCCGCCGGGGAGGGCGCCGGCCGCCAGCCGGCCCGGCTGGGTGAACAGCGACAGGCCGTGCAGGCCGTCGCTGTAGAGAAGCTGCACGGAGCCGTGGTGGCGGAACGCCCCCACCCGGCGGTACCCCCCGGCCAGCGCCTCGGGTGCGGGGTAGCGCGACGACAGCCGGGACAGGCGCACCGGGCGGGGCGGGTCGCCCGCTCGCCCGGCGGCCGGGGGCGGGGCGGCGACCGGCGCGGTGTCGAGCTGGAGGACGCGCACCACTCGCACCGGCCTGCCCTCGGGCCCGAGCACCTCCCGGAGCAGCACGAGCCCCGTCGCCCGGTCGATGGCCAGCCGCTCCCGCAGCTCGCCGTCGCGCCGCAGCAGCAGCAGCTCGGTGGGCCGGCCGGCGACCAGCGGCCCCTCCTGGCGCACCAGCTGGTAGGAGCGCTCCAGGGCGGGGGCGAGCAGGCCGCCGACCTGGCCGTCGTCCTCGATGACGATGGCGGCGCCCTCGCCGCCGTCCCCGGCCGGGCCCTGGACCCGGATGCGGCCCCCCACCGCCCGCACGCCCAGCTCGGCCGTGTGCAACCCCTCGCGATCGACCCAGGACACCTCGACGCGGGCCGAGAACGGCGTGCTGCGGGCCGCCTCCCGGGCGTCGTCGACCGGCCCGTCCGCCCCGGCGGTGCCCGCCCCGGCCAGGCCGGGGGCGAGCACCACGGCCAGGCCGGCCACCGCGGCGACCAGCCGGGTCATGCCGGCGGGCCCTCGGCAGCCCACCGCCTCAGCGCTCGAGGGCCACCGGGATCGCCGCCGGGGCCACCTGGCTCATGGGGTCGGCGTTGACCGGCGACGTGGCGTGCACCCGCACCAGGCTGGCCACCTGCGGGGCGCGGCCGGACTCCAGCTCCACGGCCGACTG
>JBKHXC010000404.1:0-9932 GCA_046566225.1 Acidimicrobiia bacterium | reverse complement strand
GGCGGGCCCCGATCCGAGACCAGAGCTTGCCGGTCAGGCGTCGAGGGCGGCCGCCACCGCCGCCTGGACGACCGAGCGGCCCCGGGCGTCGCCCATCAGGTCCAGCTCCAGGCGGTCGAGGGTGACGGCCACGGCCAGCTCGGAGCGGGGCTCGACCATGGCCACCGACCCGCCCAGGCCGGCGTGGCCGTAGGCGCCGTCGCCCCCGCCGGGGTCGAGGGCGGCGAAGCCCATGAACCCCAGCCGCCAGCGCACGGCGCTCAGCAGCACCAGGTCGGCCCGGGTGTTCTGGACGGCGGTGGCCGCCTCGAGGGTGGCCGGGGCCAGCAGGCGCACCCCGTCGAGGCGGCCGCCCCGCTCGAGGGCGGCGTAGAGCGTGGCCAGGGAGCGGGCGGTGAAGGCGCCGGTGATGGCGGGCACGCACGCCGCCCGGCCCCGCTCGCCGTTGACGAAGGCGACCATGTCGCCCCGGGGCGCCACGGCGCGCAGGATGAGCGAGTCGGCGGGCAGGAGCTGGTCGAGGGGCGGCATCGACAGGTACACCGGGTTCCAGAACACCGGGGCCAGCCGGTGCTGGTGGCCGGGCGGCGTGCCCAGGAAGCACCCGTCCAGCCCCAGGGGGCCGGCGACCTCCTCGGCCACGAAGCGGTCGAGGGGCCGCCCGTCGACCCGCCGCACCAGCTCCCCGGCGATCCACCCCCAGCTCAGGGCGTGGTAGCCGTTGGCCGTCCCCGGCTCCCACACGGGCGCCATGGCCGCCACCGCCTCGACCATGGGGTCCCACTCCGCCATGGCGTCCACGCCGGCGATGGCGTCGCGGATGTGGGGGATGCCGGCCTCGTGGCACAGCGCCTGGCGGATGGTGACGGCGTCCTTGCCGTGCCGGCCGAACTCGGGCCACACCTCGGCCACCGGGGTGTCGTAGCCCACCCCCGCCCGCTCCAGCGCCATGTGGACGGCGGTGGACACCGGCCCCTTGGTCGTCGAGAAGGACACCACCAGGGTGTCCTCGGCGAAGGCGCCGCCCCACAGGTCGACGACGGGCGACCCGCGGTGGCGCACGGCGACGGCCACGCCGTGGTGGGCGCCGGTGGCCAGGGGCTCGGCCACGGCGGCGGCCACGGCGGCGAAGCGGGGATGGCACCAGCCGTGGAGTCCCGGAGGCAGGCGGGCGTCGGGCACGGGCTGCGACGGTACCGCCGGGCGCCCCCGCCGTAGGCTCGGCCCCGTGGGAGGGGCACCCGGCGGTGGGGCGAGGGGCCCGCGCATCGGCATCCTGGGGGGCACGTTCGACCCGGTGCACGTCGGGCACCTGTCGGCCGCCGTCGAGGTGCGGGCCGCCCTGGGCCTCGACCGCATGCTGCTCGTCGTGGCCAACCTGCCGTGGCAGAAGGTGGGGGAGCGGGCGGTCACGCCGGCCGAGGACCGCTTCGCGGTGGTGGCGGCCGCCGCCGCCGAGGTGGAGGGGCTGGAGGCCAGCCGGATGGAGATCGACCGGGGCGGGCCCTCGTACACGGCCGACACCGCCGCCGAGCTGGCCCGCCTCCACCCCGGCGCCTCGCTGTTCCTGGTGGTGGGCTCCGACGTGGCCGGCGAGCTGGCCACCTGGGAGCGGGAGGCCGAGCTGCGCGCCGCCGTCACCCTGGTCGTGGTGCGCCGGCCGGGCGTGGCCGTCGTGCCGCCGCCGCCGCCGTGGAGGGCCGAGGCCGTCACCATCCCGACGCTGGACGTGTCGAGCAGCGACCTGCGGGCCCGGGCCGCCACCGGGCGGCCCCTGGAGGTGCTGGTCCCGCCCGCCGCCCTGCGCGAGATCCGCCGGCGTGGTCTGTACGCTGGTTGAAGGATGACGAGGGGCAGAACGGACACGGTCGGCGACGCCGAGCCGTTCCCGCTCGACCGCATCCCCCTGCCCGAGACCCGCCGCGGCACCCGGGCCGAGCGCCGCCGCCAGCGCCGTCGGCGCCGGCGCATCCGCAACGTCGGCATCGCCACCGCCGTGGTCCTCGTGGTGGGGGTGGTGGCGGCCGTCCTGCGGCCGGGGCCGGACGGAGGCGAGGCGGGCGACGGGCCCGGGGACGGGGTGACGGCGCCGGCCCCCGCCCCCGCCGTGCTCGTGGCCCACCAGGACCCCGGCGGGCGGGCCGCCTCCCTCACCGTGCTCGTGCCCGCCTCCGCCGGGGGCGGCACCCTGTTGCTCATCCCCCCGGGGACGATGACCGAGGTCGTCTCGCTGGGGCTCGAGCCGGTGTCCCGCTCGCTGGAGCTGGGCGGTCCCAGCCGGCTGGAGGCCACCGTCGAGAACCTGCTGGGCGCGGTGGTGGGCGAGACGGTGCTCGTCGACGACGCCGCCCTCGCCGCCCTGGTGCAGCCCGTCGGCCCCCTCACCGTGACCGTGCCCGAGCGGGTCGAGCAGGTGGAGCCGTCGGGGAGGGTGCAGGTGCTCTACGAGGCCGGCCCGGTCACGGTGGCGCCGGCCGACGTGGCGGCGTTCCTGTCGGCCAGGGGGCGGGGCAACGACCTGTCCCGCCTGGCCCGCCACCAGGCCTTCTTCGACGCCTGGCTGGCGGCCGTGCGGGCCCGCCCCGACGCCGCGCCCACCAACCCCCCCGCCCTGGCCCGGGCCTTCGACGCCCTGGCCGCCGGCGACGTCCGCACCCGGGTGCTGCCCGTGGAGGCGTTCGGCACCGGGGCGACCGAGGGCGAGCTGTACCGGGTGCGGGCCGACGAGCTGGCCCGCATGGTGCAGGAGGCCTTCCCGGCCGCCGCCCTGCCCGACGGCGGCGACCGCCCCCGGGTGCAGATCCTCAACGGCACGGGCGCCGTGGGACTGGCCGACGCGGTGCGGGCCCGGCTGGGCGCCGGCTTCGACGTCCGCCTCACCGGCAACGCCGCCAGCTTCGACCACGAGTCGACCGAGATCGTCTTCTACGACCGCGGCGAGCAGGAGGCGGCCCAGCGCGTCCGCCGGGCGCTGGGAGTGGGAGACTTGGTGTTCAGCCGCAACGCGCTGGACGTGGTGGACGTGACGATCATCGTCGGAAAGGACTTCGTCAGCGAGTGACCCCCGAGGACATCCGGAACCAGACCGTGGTCGCCGCCCGGGCGGCGGCGGCCAAGAAGGGCGACGACCCGGTGGTCCTGGAGGTGGGGGAGGTGCTGGCCATCACCGACGCCTTCGTCATCACCAGCGGCGCCAACCCCCGCCAGGTCCGCACCATCGCCGAGGAGGTCGAGGCCCAGGTGGCCCGCCGGTGCGGCCCCCGGCCGCTGCGGGTGGAGGGCCTCGACGACGCCCGCTGGGTCCTGCTCGACTACGGCGACTTCGTGGTCCACGTCTTCCTCGACGAGGTCCGCCGCTACTACGACCTGGAGCGGCTGTGGTCCGACGCCCCCCGGGTGGCGTGGGAGGAGGAGGCCACGGCGGCCAGCGGGTAGGGCTTCGACCTCATTCGTTCGCTTCGCTCACTCCATTCGGTCGAGTTGGTCGAGCTCCGGCGGGCGAGCGGAGCTCGCGCCGCCTCCGCCCCGTCCTTCCACGGTGTCCGCAGCCGTCGAGGCCGCCTGCGGCGGCGGGTGCGGCCACGGACCTTGCCGCTGCGAACGCGCCAAGGTTCGTGGTCAGGGCCGTAGCGCCGGCGCGGGCGGCGGCCCTGGTAACGTGAGACGCCTCCGGGGCTGTAGCTCAATTGGTAGAGCGCAACGATGGCATCGTTGAGGTCAGGGGTTCGATTCCCCTCAGCTCCACCGGGGCCCACCGGTACCATCCCGGCATGGCTGAGGCGTACGACCCGCAGGCGGTCGAGGCGAAGTGGCAGCGCCGGTGGGCCGACGAGGGCACCTACGAGGTCTCCAACGACGACCCCCGGCCGCCCTGGTACGTCCTGTCGATGTACCCCTACCCGAGCGGGCCGGCCCACCAGGGTCACGTGCGCAACTACACCTTCGGCGACCTCAACGTGCGCTGGCGCACCATGCTGGGTCACGCCGTGCTGTCCCCCATGGGGTTCGACAGCTTCGGCCTGCCGGCCGAGAACGCCGCCATCCGCACCGGCGCCCACCCCCGCCCGTTCACCGACGCCCGCATCGCCGAGCTGAAGGGGTCCATGCTGCGGCTGGGCGCCGTGTACGACTGGCGGCGGGAGGTCCGCAGCCACGACCCCGAGTACATCCGCTGGAACCAGGTCATCTTCGAGCGGTTCCTGGAGGCGGGCCTGGCCTACCGGGCCAACGCCCCGGTCAACTGGTGCCCGGGGTGCCGCACGGTGCTGGCCAACGAGCAGGTGCTGGCCGACGGCACCTGCGAGCGCTCGGGGGACCCGGTCACCAGGCGCGACCTGGAGCAGTGGTTCCTGCGCATCACCCGCTACGCCGACGAGCTGCTGGACGGGCTGGACGGTCTGGACTGGCCCGAGCGGGTCAAGACCATGCAGCGCAACTGGATCGGCCGCTCCGAGGGCGCCGAGTTCGACCTGGCCGTCGACGGCCGCCCCGACGTGCGCGTGCGGGTGTTCACCACCCGGCCCGACACCAGCTTCGGCATGACCTACGCCGTGCTGGCGCCCGAGCACCCGCTGGTCGACGAGCTGGTCACCGACGGGCAGCGGGCGGCGGTGGAGGAGTTCCGGGAGCGGGTGCGCCAGGAGTCGGAGATCGAGCGCCTCTCCACCGGGGGCGACGCGGCCAAGCGGGGGGTGTTCACCGGCTCGTCGGTGGTCAACCCCTTCAACGGGCGGGCGGTGCCCGTGTACCTGGCCGACTACGTGCTCATGGGCTACGGGACCGGGGCCATCATGGCGGTGCCGGCCGAGGACCAGCGGGACTGGGACTTCGCCCGGGCCCACGGCCTGCCCGTGGTGCGCACGGTGCAGCCGCCCGAGGGCTGGGAGGGGGAGGCCTACACCGGCGACGGGCCCAAGGTCAACAGCGACTGGCTGGACGGCATCACCGACGTGGCCACCGCCAAGGAGGCCGCCACCGCCTGGCTGGAGGAGCGGGGCCTGGGCGAGCGCAGGGTGAACTACCGCCTGCGGGACTGGCTGGTGTCCCGCCAGCGATTCTGGGGCTGCCCCATCCCCGTGGTGTACTGCCCGGCCGACGGGATCGTGCCCGTCCCCGTCGACCAGCTCCCCGTGCTGGCCCCCGACGACGCCGAGCCGCTGCCCACCGGGGAGTCGCCCCTCAAGCACCACGAGGGCTTCCGCACCACCACCTGCCCGACCTGCGGCGGGCCGGCCGAGCGGGAGACCGACACCATGGACACCTTCGTGGACTCGTCCTGGTACTTCCTGCGCTTCTGCGACCCGTGGGCGACCGACGAGCCGTTCTCCCCGTCGGCGGCCGAGCACTGGATGCCCGTCGACCAGTACATCGGCGGCATCGAGCACGCCATCCTCCACCTCATGTACGCCCGCTTCTACACCAGGGCCCTGGCCGACGTGGGCCTGGGGCCGGCCGGGCTGCGGGAGCCGTTCCGGCGCCTGTTCACCCAGGGCATGATCCGCATGGGCGGCACCAAGATGTCCAAGTCCAAGGGCAACCTGGTGGCCCCGGCCAAGTACTTCGACTCGGTGGGGGCCGACGCCCTGCGCCTGTACCACCTCTTCGTCGGCCCGCCGGCCGACGACGTGGACTGGACCGACCAGACCGAGCAGCTCATCGAGGGCTGCTCGCGCTTCTTGAAGCGGGTGTGGCGCCTGGCGGTGGGCGACGGGCCCGGCCCCGCCGCCGACCCGGGGGCCGTGGACCGGGCCGCCCACCGGCTGATCGCCAAGGTCGGCGAGGACTACGAGCGGTGGTCCTACAACACGGCGGTGGCCGCCCTCATGGAGTTCACCAACCTGGCGTACCGCGAGGGCGCCACCGACTTCGCGGTGGACACCGTGCTGCTGCTCATGGCGCCCATGACGCCCCACCTGGCCGCCGAGCTGTGGGAGCGGCGCCGGGGCGGGCACGTGCACGCCGAGCCCTGGCCGGCGGCCGACCCCGACCTGGTGCGGGCCGAGGCGGTCACCATGGTGGTGCAGGTCAACGGCAAGGTCCGCGACCGCCTCGACGTCGCCCCCGACGTGGACGAGGCCACCGCCCGGGAGCTGGCCCTGGCGTCGGAGCGGGTCCGCGAACTGCTGGCCGGCCGCCCGCCCCGCAAGGTGGTGGCCCGGCCACCCCGCCTCGTCAACATCGTGGTGTGACGCCCGCCCCGCCGGCGGCGGCCGGGCCGCGGGAGGGCGCCTGCGGCGCGGGCGGGCCGGGCGCCTCCCGGGAGCCGGTGGCGTGACGGCAGGCCGCCACGCCGCCGGCCCGGAGTGGCCCCGCCTGAGATTGACGTGGGCCGGCGCCTACGATGACACTCTCGTGGCCGGTTTTTCTCGAGTGTCGCTCCGCGCCGTGCGGGGCCGCCTGGTGGCCGGCGCCCTGGCCGTGGCGGTGGCGGCCTGCTCGGGCGGCGGCGACGGCGCCGGCGGCGCCGGGGGCGAGCCGGCCGGCGGCGGAGGAGGGGGGGAGCGGCCGGCGTTCGCCTTCACCGTGACCGGCACCGAGGTGCACGCCATGGCCCCCCAGCCGCCCGCCTTCCCCGACGAGGTGGCGGCCAAGGTCAAGGCGGGGTTGGACGCCTACCTGGCCGCCGGCGTGATCGAGCCCGTCCGCACCGGCGACTCGCCCTCCGGGCTGGAGCGGTCCTTCACCGCCGCCGCCCTGGGGCGGCTGTCGGCGTCGGCACCCGACCGGGCCGCCGTGCTGGAGGAGGGGGTGGCGCTGACCGGCGAGGTCCGCCAGGAGCGGGCCGACGCCGCCCTCACCGCCCTCACCGACCCGGGCGGCGCCGTGGTCGTCGTGGTGGCCCGGGTCGACATGGCCCACACCGTCGACTCCGGCGACGCCGAGGTGGCCGTGGCCCGCTCGGGCGAGCTGGTGCTGGTGGACGACGGGGGGTCGTGGAAGGTGGACGCCTTCGACGTGCGGGCGGCGAGGGGCGCCCGGTGAGGGGGCCGGCCGCCGTTGGCGCCGCCTGCCTGGCCCTGGCCGCCGCCGTCGCCGCCGTCCTGCCCGGCGGCGCCGGCGCCCAGCCCCCCCTGGAGGTCCACAAGGTCGACGAGGCCCACTTCTCCCCCGTCCCCGACCGGCCGGTGTTCGTCCTCGTGGTCGGCCTCGACGGCGGCCGCCCCGGCGTGGTCGGCGACCGGGCCGACGCCATCCACCTCATCGGCGTCAACCCCGCCGCCGGGGCGGGCACCATCCTCAACATCCCCCGGGACGCCTACGTGGACCTCCCCGGGCGGGGCCGGGCCAAGATCAACGACGCCTACTTCTACGGCGGGCCCGAGCTCATGGCCGCCACCGTGGAGGCGCTCACCGGCGCCGACGTCGCCTTCGTCCTCGCCACCCGCTTCGAGCCCTTCGTGGCCATGGTGAACGAGGCCGGCGGCGTGCCCGTGGACGTGCCGTTCGCCATGAACGACCGGAACTCGGGGGCCGTGTTCCCCCAGGGCCGGGTGGACATGGACGGCCGGGCGGCCCTCGCCTTCGCCCGCAACCGCTACATCCCGGGCGGGGACATCCGCCGCAGCGAGCACCAGGCGCTGCTGATCCTGTCGGCCCTCACCCGGCTGCGGGGCGAGGCGCCGGGGGCGGCGGCCGCCGCCCGCTACCTGGCCATCCTCGGCCGCCACGTGTCGGTCACCGGGGTCACGCCCGTGGAGCTCTACCGGCTGGGCCGGCTCGCCCTCACCCTGGACCCGCCCCGGGTCCGCAGCGTCACCATGCCCTCCCGGGTGGGCCAGGCCGGGGCGCTGTCGGTGGTGTTCGTGGGCGCCGGCGCCGAGGGGCTCTTCGCCGACCTGCGCGACGACGCCGTGCTCCAGTCGCACTGAGCCTCCCACCCCCGGGCTCGCCGCCGGCGCTCCGGCGCCGCCCGGACCGGCCGCCCGCCGGGGTCAGGGCCCGGTCCCGGGGTCGCCCCGCAGGAAGCGCTCCAGCTCGGCCACGATCTCGTCGCCGGTGGGGATGTCCGACGGGTCGAACGGCGGCGGTGCCTCCTCGGCGTCGGCCGCCGCCTCCAGCTGGCGCACCAGCTCGGCGTGCTCGGGGCTGGCGGCCATGAGCTTGTCGATGCGCACCGCCGCCCGGGCCGCTGCGGCATGGAGCTCGGAGACGTCCAGGTCCAGCCCGCCCACGGCCGCCAGCCCGTCGAGGAGGGCGGCGCTGGCGGCCGGGTAGGGCATGGTGGCGGCGTAGTGGGGGACCCGGGCCCAAAGGCCCACGGCGGGCACGCCGGCGCCGGCGAAGGACTCCTGGAGGGCGAAGGAGATGCTGGCCGGCACCCGGTGGGTCCCGGGGACGACCCCGACCCGCTCGGCCAGCTCGGCCGACGACGCCGTGGCCGCCAGGCGGACCGGCCGGGTGTGCGGCGCGGCGAGGGGGAAGGCGCCCAGGGCCACCACCTGGCGCACGCCGAGGCCGGCGCCCAGCTCGACCACGGCGGCGACGAACGCCCGCCACGCCAGGTCGGGCTCGGGGCCCACCAGCACCGCCACGTCCCTTCCCGCCCGGTCCTGGACGGCGCGCAGCTCGATGGACGGCCACGTCACCGGCTCGGCCACCCCGTCGACGATCGTGACCACCGGGCGGCGGTCGCGGTAGTCGAGGAAGCGGTCGCCGTCGAAGGTGGCCACGGTCTCGGTGGGCTTGCCGTCGAGGAGGTGGGCGATGGCGGTCCCCGCCCCCAGCCCGGCGTCGATGAAGCCCTCCAGGCCCACCACGAGCAGCGGCGCGTCGAGGGCCACGCCGGGGCGCTGGGTGTACGGCCCGTCCACCCGCCCAACGTAGACCCGTGGCCCGGCGACCGGCGGCCGTAGAATTGCCCGATGGCCGACGTCACCGACGCCACCTTCGAGCGCGACGTCATCGAGCGGTCGGCCACCGTCCCGGTGGTCGTCGACCTGTGGGCGGCGTGGTGCGGCCCGTGCCGCACCCTCGGCCCCGTCCTGGAGAAGGTGGTCGGCGAGACGGGGGGCGCCGTGGAGCTGGCCAAGGTGGACGTGGACGCCAACCCGGGCGTGGCCGCCAGCTTCGGCGTGCAGTCCATCCCGGCGGTGTTCGCGCTGCGCGACGGCCAGGTGGTCGACTCGTTCATCGGCGCCCTTCCCGAGGCGCAGGTGCGGGACTTCGTCGCCCGCCTGGCCCCGGCGCCCTCCGAGGCCGACCTGCTGGCCGCCAAGGGCGACGAGGCGTCGCTGCGCGCCGCCCTCGACCTGGAGCCGTCGCACCCGGCCGCCGTGGTGGGGCTGGCCCGGCTGCTGGTGGAGCGGGGCGGCGCCGACGAGGCGCTCCGGCTGCTGGCCCGCGTCCCGGAGACGGCCGAGGTGCGCCGGGTGGCCGCCCTGGCCCGGGTCGGGGCGCCGGGCGACCCCACCGCCGAGCTGGACGACCTCCTCGACCGGGTCAAGGGCGACGACGAGGCTCGCCGCCGCTTCCTCGACCTCCTCGAGGTCCTCGGGCCCGATGACCCCCGCACCGCCCGCTACCGGCGGGAGCTCACCGCCCGGCTGTTCTAGCGCGTCGACCTCATTCGCTCGCTTCGCTCGCTGCATTCGGTCGAGTTGGGTCGTGCTCCGGCGGGCGAGCGGAGCTCCCGGCGCCCTGGTGGGTCCCCGGCACGGAGGGCGCCGGCGCTGGTCGGGCCGCTCCTGCTCGGGTAGGGTGGCGCCCGCCGCTTCCCCCCGGCCGACGTTCCCGTCCCCCGGGGGTGCCCCGTGCCCGACACGCCGCCGTCCTGGCGCGAGCGGCTGGACGCCACCAGAACCGCCCTGCGGTCCCTCGCCCCGTCCCCGCGCCTGGCCGCCGCCGCGCTGGGGGCGGGCGGCGCCGCCCTCGCCGCCGCGGTGGCGGTGGTCGCCCTGCGGGGGGCCCCGGCGCCCCCCGAGGTCGGCCTACCG
>JBKHXC010000403.1:0-4786 GCA_046566225.1 Acidimicrobiia bacterium | reverse complement strand
GGGCGGCCTCGACGACCGTCTCCGTCTCGGGCCGGGGTATGAGGACCCGGGCGTCGACGAACAGGTCGAGGGCGCGGAACGCCCACGCCCCGAGGACGTACTGGAGGGGCTCGCCCGCCGCCCGCCGCCCGACCATGGCCTCGACGTGGGCCGCGCCCCGAGCCGGGGCCGGGTCGTCGAGGCGCAGGTGGTGCTCGGCGCCCTCCCAGCCCGACGCCCGCTCCACGATGCGCCGGGCCTCGACCGCCGACCCCAGCCGCCGGCGCGCCTCGGCGAGCAGGTCCCGCCAGGTGACCGGCCCGGTCACCCCCCGCCGAGCTGGCGGGCCCGCTCGTCGGCGACCAGCGCGTCGGTGAGGTCGTCCAGCTCCCCCATCAGCACCTTGTCGAGCTTGTAGAGGGTCAGGCCGATGCGGTGGTCGGTCACCCGGTTCTCCTTGAAGTTGTAGGTCCGGATCTTCTCCGACCGCCCGCCGCCGCCCACCTGGCTGCGGCGCTGCTCGGACTGCTCGGCGGCCAGGCGGTCCTGCTCGGCCTTGAGCAGGCGGGCCCGCAGGACCTGCATGGCCTTGGCCCGGTTCTGGATCTGGCTCTTCTCGTCCTGCATGGCGACCACGATGCCGGTGGGCAGGTGGGTGACGCGCACCGCCGAGTCGGTGTTGTTGACCGACTGCCCTCCCGGACCGGTCGAGCGGTAGACGTCCACCTTCAGGTCGTTGGGGTCGATGGCGACGTCCACCTCCTCGGCCTCGGGCAGCACGGTGACGGTGGCGGCCGAGGTGTGCACCCGGCCCTGGGACTCGGTGACCGGCACCCGCTGCACCCGGTGGGGGCCGGCCTCGTGCTTCATGCGGCTCCACACCCCGTCGCCCCGGAGGAGGAAGCTGACCTCGTTGAACCCCCCCTTGTCCGACGGGTCGGCGGCGAGGACCTCGTGGCGCCAGCCCATGCGGTCGGCGTTGCGCACGTACATCTCGAACAGGTCCTTGGCCCACAGGTTGGCCTCCTCGCCGCCCTCGGCCCCCCGGATCTCAACGATCACGTTCCGGTCGTCGTTGGGGTCCCGCGGGAGCAGCAGGACCTTGATCTCCTCCCCCAGCCGCTCGATGGTGGACTCAAGCTCGGCGATCTCGGCCTGGAGGAGGGCCCGGTCCTCTCCCGTCGCCTCGCCCAGCATCTCCCGGCCGGCGGCCAGGTTCTCCTCCGCCTCCCGGTAGCGGCGGAAGGCCCGCACCACCGGCTCCAGCTCCTTGAGCCGGCGGCCGGCGTCGCGCAGGGCCCGCTGGTCGGAGAGCACGGCCGGGTCGTTCAGGCGCGCCGTGACGTGGGCGTACTCCTCGTCCAGGCCGCTCAGGCGCTCCAGCACCCGTCAAGGCTACGGCGTCGGCGGTATGCGGGGGTCATGGTAGCTACACTGGTAGTCACAACTGGAGGAGGCGATCGTGCGTCACGTCGGCGTTCGCGAGTTCAAGGACCGGGCGACCTCGTTGATGAGTGCGGGCGAGACGCTCGTGATCGAGCGCCACGGCCGGCCCATCGGCTTCTTCGTTCCGGTGGAGGCCAAGGACCGGAAGCGTGGCCGGGCCGCCCTCGGCCGCCTGGGACGAGCGGTCGACGTGGTCCTGGCCGACACCGGACTCGACGAGGAGCAACTGGTCGAGGAGCTGTCAGGCAAGCGCCGAGGCTGATGCGGCTGGTGGTCGACACCAACGTGCTCGTCGGCGACCTTCTGCGGGCAGCGGGCCGGCGGCGGCTCGCTGACGATCGGATCGAGCTGTTCCTCCCTGCGCCGATGTGGGACGAGGCGCAGGTGGAGCTGCCCCGTCGCCTTCGGGCGTTCGCTCGCCGGCACGGGCTGTCGGAGGATGCCGAATCGGCCCTGCTCCGGTCGCTGCTCGAGGCCATCGAAGCGAACGTCGCCATCGTCGACGAAGCAGTCTGCGCGGCCGCCGAGGAGGAGGCCCGAGCCCGGTCGCTGAGAGATCCCGATGACTGGCCCCTCGTCGCCTGCGCTCTGGTTCTCGATGCGGCTGTCTGGACCCATGACGGCGATCTGCTCGGAACGGGTGTGGCGACGTGGACGACGGCGACGCTCGAGGGGTGGCTCGACCGCAATCCCGCCGGGCAGTGACCCAGAACGCGCGCTCCGGTCGACCGGCGTCGGGCTGGTCGTGCGTGCTACAGGCGGCGCCAGTCCCCGGCCAGGGCGACCACCTCGGCGGGTGGGACCAGGCGGGCGGCCAGCCAGCGGGTCAGCGGGTGGTCGTCCGCCTCCGGCACCACGAGGACCAGGCGGGGCTGGCGGCCGTCGGCCAGCCGGGCGTCGGCCGCCGCCGGCACCAGGTCGACGTCGATGCCCGTCGAGCACACCACCAGCAGGGGCCGGCCCTGCCGGTCCACGCCGGCGGCCGGGGCGGGGGCGGCCTGGCGCAGGTCGGTGCGGGCCACCGGCGAGGGCACCGCCTCCAGGTGGCGGGCGCCGACCAGATCGGGGCGGCGGAGCAGGATGGCGCGCATCCAGCGCTCGGCGGCCAGGCGGTTCACCTGGTGCTCGGGGGCGTCGGGACGGCGGACCTCCCGCACGGCGGCCACCGCCCGGCGCAGCGCCTCCGCCGTCGGGCGGTCGCCGTGCACCAGCCGCTGGGCCTCCCGGTCGGCCTGGCCCACGCCCACCTCCAGCCGGGGGCCCTCCTCCCCGGCGACCACCCGGGCCACCTCCAGGCCGAGCACCTCCCCCCGCAGGACGCCCGCCTCCACCACCGGGTCGGCGCCGGCGTCGAGGAGCAGGGGGACGAAGGCCTCGGCCCCGGGTGCCGGCTCGGGCTCGGCGCCGACCGGCTCGGGCGGCGCCGGGCCCACCGACGACCCCTCCACCCGCCACACGGCGGGGGCGGGCGAGAAGGCGCCCGCCCGGCGGGCCAGGAGCCCGCTGGCGCGCTCGGCCAGGACGTGCAGGTCGCCGACCCCCGCCTGCCGGCTCCAGGCCAGCGCCGCTCCCAGGGCCCGCTCGGGCCGCTCGTCGGCCAGCACCCAGCCGGTGGCGCCGGCCCGGGCGGCCGCCCCGCCCGGGAAGGGCCCGACGTCGGGCGCCTCGCCCGGCCACCGGCCGGCCACCAGGGCCCGCAGCTTGTGCTGGAGCAGGAGCGGGCGCGGCGCCGTCTCCAGGGGAGGGCGGCTACTTCTTGCCGCGGCGCCCGTAGCGCCGCTCGAAGCGCTCGACCCGCCCGCCGGTGTCCACCAGCTTCTGCTTGCCCGTGTAGAACGGGTGGCACTCGTTGCACAGCTCGCTGCGCAGGTCGGCCTTGGTGGAGCGGGTGGTGAAGGTGTTCCCGCAGGAGCACCTGACCGTCGTCTCGAGGTACTGGGGGTGGATGTCGGCCTTCACGGTGCCTCTTCTCGTGGTCGGGGCGGCGGACGATCGTAGACGCCGGCGGGCTACACCGGGACGGTGGGGCCCTTGGCGATCTCGGCGAGGAACTCGTCGTTGGTCCTGGTCGCCTTGATCTTGTCCATCAACAACTCCAGGCCGGCCGCCCCGCTTCCCTCGGCGCCCAGGGCCTGGAGGACGCGGCGCAGCTTCCAGACCTGCTGGAGCTGGGCGCGCTCGAACAGCAGCTCCTCGTGGCGGGTGGACGAGCCGTTCACGTCGATGGCGGGGTAGACCCGGCGCTCGGCCAGGCGCCGGTCGAGGCGCAGCTCCATGTTGCCGGTGCCCTTGAACTCCTCGAAGATCACCTCGTCCATCCGCGACCCGGTCTCCACCAGGGCGGTGGCCAGGATGGTGAGCGAGCCCCCTTCCTCGATGTTGCGGGCCGAGCCGAAGAACCGCTTGGGCGGGTACAGGGCGTTGGCGTCCACGCCGCCGGACAGGATGCGGCCCGAGGCGGGCTGGGCCAGGTTGTAGGCGCGGGCCAGCCGGGTGATGCCGTCCAACACGATCACGACGTCCTTGCCCAGCTCGACCAGGCGCCGGGCCCGGTCCAGGGCCAGCTCGGCCACCGCCGTGTGCTCCTCGGAGGGCCGGTCGAACGTCGAGGCGACCACCTCGCCCTGCACCGAGCGGCGCATGTCGGTGACCTCCTCGGGGCGCTCGTCGACCAGCAGCACCATGAGGTGGACCTCGGGGTTGTTCGCCTCGATGGAGTGGGCGATCTGCTTGAGCACGGTCGTCTTGCCCGCCTTCGGGGGCGACACGATGAGGCCCCGCTGGCCCTTGCCGATGGGCGCCAGGAGGTCGACGATGCGGGCGACCATGTTGCCCGGCTGCCCGGGCACCTCCCGGCGCAGCTTCTCGTCGGGGAACAGCGGGGTGAGGTCCTCGAACCGGGGCCGGCCCCGGGCCTCGTCGGGCGTCAGGCCGCTCACCGTGTCGATGCGCACCAGCGCCGGGTACTTCTCGCTCGACCCCGCCGGCCGGCTGGCCCCCTCGACGTGGTCGCCCTTGCGCAGCGCGAACCGCCGGACCTGGCTGATCGAGACGTACACGTCCCGGGCGCTGGCCAGGTAGCCGCTGGTGCGCAGGAACCCGTAGCCCTGCTCGTTGAGGTCCAGCAGGCCGGCCACGGGGACGGGCTCACCGGTGAACTGCTGGTCGGGGGCGCCTCCCTGCAGCTCCCGCTCGCCGCCCGCCCGGTCGTTGCGGTCGCGGCCGCGGCGGCGGCGGCTGCGGCGGTTGGGGTCGTGCGCCGCACCGGCCGGGGGCGGCGGCCCGGCCGGTTCCGGCTGGGCGGAGCCGGTCCCGCGGTCGCGGGGCTGGTCCCGCCCCGGCGCCGGGGCCGACTGGCCGG
>JBKHXC010000402.1:0-3347 GCA_046566225.1 Acidimicrobiia bacterium | reverse complement strand
CCGCGGCCCCGGGGGCCACGCCCCGCCTCTACGGCGACGGCCGGTTCGGCACGCCGACGGGCAGGGCCCGGCTGTGGTGCGTCACCCCCGAGCCCGTCGCCGACGCCCCCACCCGGCGCTACCCGCTCCTGCTCAACACCGGGCGCACCGTCGAGCACTGGCACACCCGGACCAAGACGGGCCGGGTCGACGTCCTCGAGCACCTGGCCCCCGAGGCGTGGGTGGAGGTCAACCCGGCCGACGCCGGCCGCCTCGGCCTGGCGTCCGGGGACCGGGTGCGGGTGGCCTCGCGCCGGGGGGTGGTGGAGGGCCTCCTGGTGCGGGTCACCGGCATCGTGCGGGAGGGCGAGGTCTTCGTCCCCTTCCACTACGACGAGCGCTGCGCCAACCGCCTCACCGTCGACGAGTTCGACCCCGTCTCCCGGGAGCCCAACTACAAGCAGTCCGCCGTGCGGATCGAGCGCCTGTGAAGACAGTCGCCTCGCAAGCGAAGCTTGCTCGGCGAGCTGATCGTGCTCCGGCCGGGCGGCGGAGCCGCCGGCCTCCGCCCTGTCCTCCCGGCCGGCAGCCGGAGGGGCCGCCTTCGGCGGCGTCAACGGCCGCCGGCGGTCCTCGTCGTCCGCTGGTCGCCTGGCCGTGGGCGGTGGGGCGTCGATGACGGGGATCGGGTCGCAACCCGAGGTTGCTCCCCGAGCCGGCGGCGGTCAGGAGCCGTACAGGGGCAGTTCACCGGCGGGGCGCGACGCCGGCAACGGTGCGGAAACGCCGCCGGCGCACCCTGGGGGCGTGGGGCTGCGACCGCTGGAGGGCTACACGATCGGCATCACCGCCGACCGGCGCTGGGAGGACCAGGCCGAGCTGCTGCGCCGGCGCGGGGCCCGGGTGGTGCACGGCCCGAGCATGGTCACCCAGTACCTGGCCTGCGACGACGCCCTCCGCCGCGCCACCGCGGCGGTGGCCGCCGCCCCGGTCGACTACCTGGTCGCCACCACCGGCATCGGCATGCGGGCATGGCTGGAGACGGCCCAGGCGTGGGGCATGGGCGACGCCCTGCTGGGCGCCCTGGCCGGGGCCAGGACGGTGGCCAGGGGGCCGAAGTCGGCGGCCGCCGTGCAGGCGGCCGGCCTGGCCGTGTGGCGGACCTCGCCCAACGAGCGGCTCGACCAGCTGCTGCCCGCCGTCCTGGCCGAGCCCCTCGCCGGCCGCCGGGTGGCGGTGCAGGAGGCGGGGGCCGAGGCGGGCGACATCTGCGACGCCCTGCGGGCGGCGGGGGCCGAGGTCCTCGACGTCCCCGTCTACCGGTGGCGGATGCCGGACGACACCGGGCCCGCCGCCCGCCTGGTCGACGCCGCCTGCGACGGCCGCCTCGACGCCGTCACCTTCACCAGCGCGCCCGCCGTGCAGAACCTGTTCGCAGTGGCCGCCGCCCGCGGGCGCGACGCCGCCCTGCGGCGGGCGTTCAACACGTCGGTGGTCGCCGCCTGCGTGGGCGCGGTGTGCGCCGGGGCGGCCCGCCACGAGGGCGTCGAGGACCCCGCCGAGCCCGCGCTGGGCCGGCTGGGGTTGATGGTGCGGGCCCTGACCGACCGGCTCGAGCCCCGCCGACGCCGCCTGGTGCTGGCCGGCGTCGACGTGGTCGTGCAGGGCTTCGCCGTCCACCTGGGCGACCGCACCGTGGAGCTGCCCCCGCTGGAGCAGGCCGTGCTCGGCCTGCTGGCCGAGCGACCGGGCGCCGTCGTGCCCCGATCGCGGCTCCTCCAGCGGCTGTGGGGGTCGGTGGCGGCCGACCCTCACCTGCTGGAGGCGACCGTCACCCGCCTCCGCCGCCGGCTGGGTCCCTGCGGCGCCGCCCTGCGCCCCAGCCCCGGCCGGGGCTACCGCCTCGACGTCGCCGCCCCCCCGGTGGCCTCGCCCGCCCCCCTCGGACGCTGAGCGCCGGCCGGCGGAGGCCTCCGCCGGCCGGCCGGCTCAGTGCGACGCGCCCGGGAGCTCGGCCAGGCGGCGGTCGATCGAGGCGCGCAGCGTGTTCAGCTCCGCGATCTCCTCGTCACGGGTCTTCGTGGCCTGGCCGCAGCACTCGCACCCGCAGCCGCAGGGCTCCTGGGCGGCGGTGAGCGTGGTCATCTCGCTGCAGCCGCACGAGCATCCACCGTTCGTGCTCATGGTGTCACCTCCTCCGGTGGCATCCGGCCCGGTGCCGGTAACCACCCTCTGCTTCCAGTAAAGACCCGGCCCTTAGGGCCAGGTCAAGGGGCGTCAGCCAGGGCGTCCCGGACCAGGGCGCGGCCCTCGTCGACGCTCAGGGTGACCAGCTCGGCGAGGGGACGGCCCAGCCCGCCCACCAGCTCGTCAGCGAGGTAATACCCAACCCGCCACCGCTTCTCAACCAGCCCGGAGCCGAAGAAGGCCTCGGCCGTGCCCTCGTCGTCGAGCTCGTCGCGGAAGCGGGCCAGCAGCTCGCCTCGGTGCTCGCGGCACCACGGCAGCCAGTCCTCGAAGCCCTCGTGGCCGAACCAGAAGTAGTCGTCGTCGGCCCGGCCGGGCACCGCCTGGCGCGACACCCGGTTGGCCAGCCCCTCGGAGAACGCCATCCACGCCGCGTCGTCCTGGGGCGGCCTGGTCCCCAGCAGGGTCTCGTGCCAGGCGTGGGCGTCCTCGTGGGCCACCAGCACCCGGCTGCCCTCCTCGGACTGGAACCACTCCAGGCAGTGGAACACGGCGACGTCGTCGCCCAGCCGGCCCACCAGCACGTTGGCCGAGTACGGCCCCACCATCAGCACGTGCAGCGGCGCCGGGTCGGGGGCGAGGCCCAGCACCCGGCGGACGGACTCCTCGACCTCGGGGAGGATGCGGTGGAGGACCTCGCCCCCCTCCTTGGCCCGCTCGCGCACCAGGGTGAGCTCCCGCACCACCGCCGACCGGCCCTCGCCCGACGCCCCGCCGGCGGCGGCGAAGGCCTCGAACACCTCGGGGTAGGCGCTCTCGTACAGCTCCTTCATCCGGGACTCGCGGACGACGGGCGTGTCCATGAACGCCTTGCGCCCGAACTCCTGGAAGGCGTCGAGGGTGTCGAGGATCCGCGCCACGGCGACGATCCTACGGCCGGGCCGGCGCCCCCGAGGCGCCGGTCAGGAGTTGGGCGGCGGGGCGGGGTCGAGGTCCAGGGAGGCCGAGTTGATGCAGTAGCGCTGGCCGGTGGGCCCCGGGCCGTCGTCGAACACGTGGCCCAGGTGCCCGCCGCAGGCCCGGCACACCACCTCGGTCCGCACCATGCCGTGGCTGCGGTCGGGCACCAGCTCCACGGCCTCGGCCACCGCCGGCTCGGTGAAGCTGGGCCAGCCGGTGCC
>JBKHXC010000401.1:0-7956 GCA_046566225.1 Acidimicrobiia bacterium | reverse complement strand
CGGAGCAGGGCCAGCTCGGCTCGCAGCCTCCGGTTCCGAGGCGATCCTCCTCACGGCAGCTCGAACCCGGCGGCGGCCAGGGCCCGGCGGCCGGCGGGCGAGCCCAGGAAGGCGACGAAGGCCCGGGCCCGCTCGCCGGCGGGCGACGCGGTGACCGTCGCCGCCCCGTACTCGGCCACCAGCCCGGCGGCGCCGAGGGGCACGCCGGCGGCCCGGCCCCCGGCCGCCCGCACGTCGGTGGCGTACACCAGCCCGGCGTCGGCCTCCCCCCGCGCCACCCGGCCCAGGACCGCCTTCACGTCCGGCTCGTAGGACCGGGGCCGGGCGGGCCGCGCCGCCCCGGCGAGGGCCCGGCGGGCCAGCCGCCCGCAGGGCACCTCCGGCGCGCACACCACCAGGTCGACGCCGGGCGCCGCCAGGTCGTCGACGGTGCGGATCCCGAGCGGGTTGCCGGGCGCCACCGCCACGGCCAGGCGGTTGGTGGCGAAGGCGACGACCGGACCGGCCAGGCCGTCGGCGGCCAGGGCGTCGACGACCGCCCGCTCGGCGGCGGCGATCACGTCGGCCGGCGCCCCGGCCCGGACCTGGTGGGCGACGGCCGGCGTGGCGGCGAACGCCAGCGCCACCTCGGTGCCCGGGTGCTCGGCCTCGAAGCGGCGGGCGATCTCGGTGAACGGCTCGGTGAGCGAGGCGGCGGCCACCACGGTCAGCGACGGCCGGCCGGCCCCCGGCGGGCTGCAGGCGGCCGCCGCCACCACCAGTGCCGTGACCACAAACCTCTGCCGCGTTCGCAGGCGTCGAGGTCCGTGGCCGCACTGGCCGCCGCAGGCGGCCTCTACGGCTGCGGACACCGAGGAAGGACAGGGCGGAGGCGGTGCGAGCTCCGCTCGCCCGCCGGAGCACGATCGAACTCGACCGAATGGAGTGAGCGAAGCGAACGAATGAGGTCGACGCACCAGGGCGAGCCCGGCCACCGCCCGGCGCAAGGCCCGTTCCTCAGGCCGGCAGCTCGACGACGACGCTGGTGGCCTTCACCGCCGCCACCGCCACCACGCCGGGGGCGAGGCCGAGCTCGTCGGCCGCCTCCCGGGACATGAGCGACACCACCCGGTGGCGGCCGACCTGCATCTCCACCTGGGCCATCACGTCGCCCTTGGTGACCTTGGTGACGATGCCGGGCAGGCGGTTGCGGGCCGACTGGCCGGCGACGGCCTGCTGGCGCCGGGGTGGGGCCTCGGCGGCGACCAGCCCGGCCAGGGCGACGGCGTCCACCACCCGGTGGCCGCCGGGGGTGCGGGTGGTGGCCAGGCGGCCGGCGTCGGCCCACCGCCGCACCGTGTCGACGCTCACCCCGAGCAGGTCGGCAGCTTCTCCCAGCCGAAAGCTCGCCACTGCGAGGAATCTACACGAGTTTCCTCGACCACGGCCCCATCATTGCGACCCCGGCGGGGCGCCCCCGGGGCCGGCCGGCGGTCCACTCGTAGACTCCGCCCATGTCCGGTGGGGGCGACGACCGCATCCTCACCGTCCCCAACGCCCTGTCGATCGGGCGGCTGGCCTGCGTGCCGTGGTTCCTGTGGCTGCTGTTCGGCCCCCGGGACCGCTACGCCGCCGGGCTGCTCCTCGCCGCCCTCGGCGTCACCGACTTCGCCGACGGCTGGATCGCCCGCCACCTGTACCAGGAGTCGCGCCTGGGGCGGGTGCTCGACCCCACCGCCGACCGCATCCTGCTGGGCGTGGGCGTCGTGGCCCTCCTGGTCGACGGGTCCCTGCCCCGCTGGGTGGGCGGGCTGGCCGTCGCCCGCGAGGTGGCGGTGGGGGGCGCCGTGGTCGCCCTGGCCGCCATGGGCGCCCGCGACGTGGTCGACGTGAAGCTGGTCGGCAAGGCGGGGACCCTGCTGCAGATGGTCGCCTTCCCCCTGTTCCTGGCCGCCAACCCCGACGGCGGCGCGCCGTGGCACGACGTGGCCCGGCCCCTGGCCTGGCTCACCGTGGTCCCCGGGCTGGTGCTCAGCTACTGGGCGGCGGCCGCCTACGTGGCGCCCGCCCGGCGGGCGCTGGAGCGGGCCCGGGCCGCCGGGAGCGCCGGGCCCCCGACGCTAAGGTGACGGCGTGAAAGCCGTCATCATGGCCGGCGGCGAGGGGACCCGCCTGCGCCCCCTGACGTCCAACCAGCCCAAGCCCATGCTCCCGCTGGCCAACCGGCCCATGATGGAGCACGTCATCCGGCTGCTGAAGGACCACGGCCTCGACGACATCGTGGTGACGGTGGCGTTCATGCCCCACGCCATCCGTACCTACTTCGGCGACGGCAGCGAGTTCGGCGTCAAGCTGTCCTACGCCACCGAGGAGTCCCCCCTGGGCACCGCCGGCTCGGTGCGCAACGCCAAGGACGAGCTGGGCGAGCCGTTCCTCGTGATCTCGGGCGACGTCCTCACCGACATCGACCTGTCGGCCATCATCGCCTTCCACGAGGAGCGGGGGGCGCTGGCCACCATCGGCCTCAAGGCCATGGAGAACCCGCTGGACTTCGGCATCGTCATCACCCGCGAGGACGGCACCATCGAGCGCTTCCTCGAGAAGCCCACCTGGGGGCAGGTGTTCAGCGACACCGTCAACACCGGCATCTACGTGCTCCAGCCGGAGATCTTCGACCACGTGCCCGACGGCAAGGTCGACTGGTCCGAGGAGGTGTTCCCGGCCCTGCTCGAGGCGGGCAAGCCGCTGTACGGGTACGTGGCCGAGGGCTACTGGGAGGACGTGGGCACCCTGGAGGCCTACCTCCAGGCCCACCACGACGTGCTCGACGGCAAGGTCCAGGCCGACGTCGCCGGCTTCCGCCTGGGCGAGGGCGTGTGGCTGGGCGAGGGGGCCGAGGTCGACCCGGGCGCCAGGCTGGACGGGCCGGTGGTCATCGGCGACTACTGCAAGGTCGAGGAGGGCGCCCACCTGGCCGAGTACACCGTGCTCGGCTCCAACGTGCGGGTCGCCGCCAACGCCTACCTGGAGCGCACGGTCGTCCACGACAACGGGTACCTCGGGCCGCAGGTGCGCCTGCGGGGGACCCTGGTGGGGCGGTCGAGCGACCTGCGCCGGGGCGTGCGCTGCGAGGAGGGGGTGGTCCTGGGCGAGGAGTGCCTGGTCGGCGAGCACGCCGTCATCAACCCGGGCGTGAAGGTCTACCCGTTCAAGACCGTCGAGGCCGGTGCGGTCGTGAACAGCTCGATCATCTGGGAGTCCCGCGGCGCCCGCCACCTGTTCGGGCGCCTGGGCGTGGGCGGCCTGGCCAACGTCGACATCACCCCGGAGCTGGCGGTGCGGGTCGCCATGGCCTACGCCACCACCCTGAAGAAGGGCTGCCGGGTCACCACGTCGCGCGACTCCAGCCGGGCGGCGCGGGCGCTGAAGCGGGCCGTCATGGTCGGCCTCACCGCCGCCGGGGTCAACGTGGAGGACCTGGAGGTGGCGACCGTGCCCGTCACCCGCTTCCACGTGCGGTCCATCCGCAGCGACGGCGGCGTCACCGTCCGCCTGGCCCCGGGCGATCCCCAGTCGGTGGTCCTGCGGTTCTTCGACACCGAGGGCATCGACATCGCGGCGGGGGCGCAGCGCAAGATCGAGCGCCTCTACCACCGCGAGGAGTTCCGGCGGGCGATGGCCCCCGAGATCGGCGACATCGGCTTCCCCGCCCGCTACCTCGAGCACTACACCGACGTCATGATGTCCACCGTCGACACCGACGCCATCCGGGCCTTCGGGTTCAAGGTCGTCCTCGACTACGCCTACGGCTCGGCCAGCTTCGTCATGCCCAACGTCCTGGCCAAGCTGGGCGCCGAGGTGCTCACCGTCAACCCCTACGCGTCGACGTCCGGGGCAGCGGCCTTCGAGGTCGAGGCCCACGCCCGGCGGGTGAGCGAGCTGGTCCGGGCGTCGGGCGCCCACCTGGGCGCCGTCGTCCACCCCGACGGCGAGCGGCTGACGATCATCGACGACGGCGGCCAAGTGCTGGCCGACGACACCGCCCTGCTGGTGCTGCTCGCCCTCGTGCTCCAGACCACGGACAAGGCCCGCGTGGCCGTGCCCGTCTCGGTGGGCAAGGGCGCCGAGGAGCTGTGCCAGCGGGGGGGGGCCGAGATCGTGTGGACCAAGCTGTCGGCCTCGCACCTGATGGAGGTCGCCTCCACCGCCGGCGTCCACTTCGCCGCCAGCCAGGACGGCGGCTACATCTTCCCCGCCTTCCTCCCCGCCTACGACGCGGTGGCGACGCTCGTCAACCTGCTGTCCATGCTGGCCTCCACCGGCCTGCGCCTGTCCAAGGTCGTGGGCCAGTCGCCCCGGGTCCACATCGCCCACCAGAGCGTCGCCACGCCGTGGGAGCAGAAGGGCATGGTCATGCGCACCATCGTGGAGCGCCAGAAGGACTCGGAGCTGGTGCTGATCGACGGCGTCAAGGTCGTCTTCGACGACGGCTGGGCCCTGGTGCTTCCCGACCCCGAGGAGCCCCTCACCCACGTGTGGGCCGAGGGCGCCACGGCGGGGGAGGCCCGCTCGCGCGCCCAGGACTTCGCCCGCCGGATCCGCCAGCTGCTGCCCTGAGCGGTTGCGCCCTCGGGCGAGGCCCGGGCAGGCGACAATGGGGGCGTGCGCCGACGCTCCACCCTGGTGCTGACGGCGGCGTCGGCCGTCCTCGGGTTCCTGCTGGTCACGGCGGTGTCCTCGGTGGGCCACGCCCGACGCGCCGATGCCCCCCGCCGGGCGGAGCTCATCGCCCTGATCGACGAACGGCGGGACCTGGTGGCCGAGCAGGACCGGGCCGTGTCGGCCCTGCGCGACGAGGTCGACGCCGCCCGGCGCGACGCCACCGCCCGCAACCAGCGCGACCGGGCCGAGGACGAGCGCATGGCCGACCTCGCCCTCCAGGCCGGCACCGTCGCCCTGCGGGGGCGGGGGCTCGAGGTCGAGCTGAGCGACTCGCCCCGCAGCTCGAGCGCCGACCCCGACGCCGGCGCCTTCCGGATCCACGACGCCGACCTCCAGCTGGTGGTGAACGCCCTGTTCGCGGCGGGCGCGGAAGCGGTCGCCGTCAACGGCAGCCGGCTGGTGGCGACCACGCCCATCCGCAACGCCGGCGACACCATCGTCGTGAACTTCCGCCCCCTCACCCCGCCCTACCGGGTGTCGGCCATCGGCGCCGACCGCCGGGCGTTCGAGCAGAGCGAGATCGCCCGCCGGTTCCGCCGGTGGACCGGCCTGTTCGGGCTCGGCTTCAAGGTGTCCCAGCGGGAGGTGGAGGTGCCGGCCTACTCGGGCCGCGTCGCCATCGTGTCGGCGCGGCCGCGGTAGGGCGATGCTGCCGCTGGTGGGGCTGGTCGTGGGCGCCGTGCTGGCCGTGCTGCTCCAGCCGACGGTCCCCCAGGACCTTTCCCGGTACGTCGCCCTGGCCGTGGTGGCCGCCCTCGACGCCACCCTGGGCGGCGTGCGCTCGGCGCTGGAGCACACGTTCAACGACCGCATCTTCGTGATCTCGTTCGTCTCCAACGCCGCCCTCGCCATCGGCCTGGTGTGGCTGGGCGACCGCCTGGCGGCCGACCTGTCCACCGCCGTGGTGGTCGTGCTCGGCATCCGCATCTTCCAGAACGCGGCCGCCATCCGCCGCCGCCTGGTCGGCGGATGAGGGCCGTCGCGGCCGGTCGGGGGGGCGGGCCGGGCCCCGGGCCCCGGCGCCGGTGGGTGCCCGCCGCCCGCCGCCCCCTCCGCCCCGGAGGCCCCCGGTGACCACGGTGGAGGGGCTGGCCCGCCTGGGGCGGCGGTTGACGCGCTCGCCCTGGCGGCCGGGCCGGTCGGCGCCCCTGCGGCGCCGGGTGCGGGGGGGACCGGTGCTGGTCGTGGCCGCCACCGCGGTGGTGGGGTTCCTGCTGGTGGGCCAGCTGGGCACGACCGAGCGGTTCAGCCAGCGCCTGGAGTCGGAGAGCGAGGAGAACCTGGCCCGCATCCTGGCCAGCCTCACCGCCGAGGCGGATGCCCTGCGGGACGAGATCAGCGACCTCAAGCTCCAGCTCGCCGACCTGCGGACCAGCAGCCGCCAGGCCGACTCGGCCGAGCGGGCCGCCGACCAGCAGCTCCAGGCCCTCGCCGTCCTGGCCGGCACGGTGCCCGTCACCGGGCCCGGGCTGGTGCTGGGCATCGAGGACCCCGAGCGCTCGGTCACCTACGACACCCTGATCGACGCCGTCCAGGAGCTGCGCGACGCCGGGGCGGAGGCGCTGGCCGTCAACGACCGGCGGGTGGGGGTGGCCTCGGCGTTCTCCCAGCGCGACGGGGAGGTCCTCCTGGACGGCGAGGTGCTGTCCAGGCCCTACCGCATCGCCGCCATCGGCCAGCCCACCACCCTGGAGGGCGGCCTCAAGATCCCCGGCGGCGTGCTCGACACCCTGGGCGCCCTGCGGGGCGTGCGCGCCGAGGTCTCGCGGGCCGCCGGCATCGACGTGCCGGCGCTGGCCCGGCCCCCCGCCTTCCGGGCGGCGCGTCCGGTAGGGTCCGCCTCCTGAGAGGCCCCCCACGGGGCACGGCCGTGTTGGAGGTTCGCCCGCTGATGAACGTGCCGCCCGAGCTGCGCTACACGGCCGACCACGAGTGGGCCCGGTTGGAGGACGGCAGGGTCCGCATGGGGATCACCGACTACGCGCAGGACGCCCTGGGCGACGTCGTGTTCGTCCAGCTCCCCGAGGTCGGCGCCGCCGTGGAGGCGGGCGACTCGTTCAGCGAGGTGGAGTCGACCAAGTCGGTCTCGGACATCTACGCCCCCGTGGCCGGGGAGGTGGTCGAGGTCAACGCCGCCCTGGAGGACGCCCCCCAGAGCGTCAACGACGACCCCTACGGCGAGGGCTGGATCTGCGTCATCCAGCCGACGGACCCCTCGGCGTTCGCGGGGCTGCTCGACGCCGGCGCCTACGCCGCGCTGATCTCCGGCGGAGCGGGATCGGGGGAATAGCGTGGACGGCGTGTTCTGCAACCGGTGCGGCCACCGGAACCCGGCGGGGTCCAACTTCTGCTCGTCGTGCGGCGGCGTGCTCGCCCCGCCGGGCGAGGAGACCACGATCGTCTTCACCAACGAGGCGCCGGGGGAGACGGGGGAGGACGAGATCGGCGTCAGCCTGGAGGGCCTGCCCGAGGGCGTCGGCCTCCTGGTGGTCAAGAGGGGCCCCAACGCCGGGTCGAAGTTCATGCTGGAGGCCGACGTCACCCGGGCCGGTCGCCACCCGGACAGCGAGATCTTCCTCGACGACATCACCGTGTCACGGCGCCACGCCGAGTTCGTCCGCCAGGGGTCCGGCTACGTCGTGCGCGACGTGGGCAGCCTCAACGGCACCTACCTCAACCGCGAGCGCCTCGAGGAGGCGCCGCTGAACCACGGCGACGAGGTCCAGATCGGGAAGTTCAAGCTCGTCTTCCTCGCCTCCGGCGAGGCGTGAGGCGAGTGGCGGAACGGCCCTACCTGTCCATCGGGGAGGTCCTGTCGCTGCTCAAGGACGAGTTCCCGGACGTGACCATCTCCAAGATCCGCTTCCTGGAGAGCCAGGGCCTGCTCGACCCCGAGCGCACGGCGTCGGGCTACCGCAAGTTCTACGAGCCCGACGTCGACCGCCTCCGCTGGATCCTCCGCCAGCAGCGTGAGCACTTCCTGCCCCTCAAGGTGATCAAGGGCCGCCTGGGCGTGGGCGGCCCGGCGGCGGGCGCCGCCGGGGTGGTCGACGGGGACGCCGGGGACCACCCCGCCGGCGCCCCCCGGCCCGGCCGTGAACCGGGCGACGACCGGGCGCCGGCGCCGGCCGCCGCCGCCCCCGTGCCGGCCGGGTCGCCGGGCGCCTCCTCGCCGCCCTCCCGGCGCGCCCCGGCCCCGCCCGAGGCGCCGGCCCCGCCCGAGGCGCCGGCCCCGCCCCCCGCCGGCGGCCGGGC
>JBKHXC010000400.1:0-3475 GCA_046566225.1 Acidimicrobiia bacterium | reverse complement strand
CGGCCGGGGCCGGGGCGCTGTGGGCGCTGCGGGCCCCCGAGGCCCTCGCCGCCACCGCCCGGCTGGCCGGGTGGAGGAGGCCGGGGTGAGCGCCGGTCCCGTCGTCGCCCCCGCAGCGCCCACAGCGCCCCGGCCCCGGCCGCCACGGCCAGGGGGCCGGCCACGGCCAGGTCGGCCAGGGCGCCGGCCCGGCCGGCGCCGCCGGGGAGCGACGCGCCGGCCACCGCCACCGCCGCCACCACCACGGCGGCCGCCGCCGACCGGGCCACCGTCCCGGCGACGGGGGCGGTGGCCGGCAGCCGGCGGCGGAGCAGGGCGAAGAGCGCCACGGCGCCGCAGGTCATGGCGGCGGAGTGGGCCAGGCCGAGGGCCACGACCCGGTCCGCCCCCGACGCCAGCGACGAGCCGGCGACCATGGCGGCCGCGCCGCCGGCGGCCACGCCCAGGCCGACCACGGCGGGCAGGCGGGCGTCGCCGGCGGCGGTGGCGGCGCGGGCCAGGAGCTGGAACGCGGCGTAGCCGCCCAGGCCCACGGCGTAGGCGGCCAGCACCCGGGCCACCAGGTCGGCGTCGGCGGGGCCCAGCCGGCCGACCCGGACCAGGGCCAGCACGGGCGACGCCAGGGCGGCGAGCAGGGCGGCGGCGGGCACGACCAGGGTGAGCATGCGCCCGAGGCCGTGGCCGAGGTCGTAGCCGAAGTCCTCCCAGCGCCCGGCGGCGGCCGCCGACGACAGGCGGGGGTGGAGGGCGGTGAGCACCGGGTGGGCGAGGAGGGCGAAGGGCAGGAGGAAGAAGGTGAAGGCGATCTGGTAGGCGACCACGCCGCCCTCCACCTGGTTGGCCAGCACCAGGGTGACGGCCAGCAGGGCCTGCACGGCGGCCAGGAGGAGCACGCCCCAGGCGCCGGCCCGGGCCACGGCCCCCAGCCCCGGGTGGCGGGGGTCGAGGCGGGGCCGCACCCGCACGCCGGCCCGGGCCAGGGCGACCACGGGCACGGCGGCCATGGCCACCACCCCGGCGGTGGTGCCGGCGGCCAGGAGGGTGGCCGGCCCCGTCGCGATGCCCAGCCCGCGCTCGGCGGGGGCGGTCACCGCCACGAACGCCAGCATGGTGGCCGTCACCACCAGGTTGTTGGCGACGGGGGCGAAGGCGGCGGCGGCGAATCGCCGGCGGGCGTTGAGCAGGGCGGTGGCGACGGCCCCCACGGCGTAGAGGAGCATCTGGGGCAGGAAGAACCACAGGAAGAAGGCGCCGAGGCGGACCTCGCGGGCCCGGACCACCGGGTCGTCGACCCCGGCGGTGAGCAGGCGCATCACGGCGTGGCCGGCCAGCGCCATGGCCAGGGCCAGGGCGCCGAGGCCGGCCAGCGCCAGGCCCAGCAGGGCGCCGGCCAGGCGGTCCGCCTCGGCCGCCCGCCCCCGGTCCACCAGGCGGACGAAGGCAGGGACCAGGGGGGCGGCGAGCAGCCCCCCCACCAGCAGCTCGAAGGTGATGGTCGAGACCAGGTTGGCGCTGTGGTAGGTGTTGCCCAGGTAGGTGGCGCCCAGGGCGCCGCCCACCGCCAGCACCCGGACGAACCCGGTGACGCGGGAGAGGGCGTTCCACGCCGAGATCCCCAGCGCGGCGCGGGCCAACCCGCCGCCGGCCGCCGCCGCCGCGCCCGGCCCCGCCCCGCCACCCGCCGGGAGGGGGGCGACGGTCGCCACGGGGCTGGCCGGCGGCGCCCCGTCGGCACGGGTCACCCGGCCGTCTCCGGCACGAGCCGGGTGGCGCCGGGACCCGCCCCGTAGTGGCCGACCTTGGCCGCGCCCAGGTCGCGCAGGGCGTAGACGGCGGAGAAGCGCCCCCGCCAGTCCTCCAGGTTGTCGACGCTGGACAGCAGCGGCGTCGCCTCCCCCGACCGGAGGGGGCCCACGAACACGCCCCGGTGCTCGGGCAGCGGCGTGCCGGTCTCGTCGCGGCCGGCCTCGGCGGCCAGCACCCGGGCCGGCGCGGCCTGGGCCAGCTGGGTGGCGAGGGGCAGGGCCAGCGCCTCGTTGGGCACGTCGGCGCCGCCGTCGGACACCACCACGAAGCGGGTGCCCTCGGGCGGCGCGGCAGCCAGGTCGGCGCCACCGCCCGCCGGAGGCTCGTACTCGACGAAGGCGGCGTCGCGGAGGCGGGCCAGCAGCCCGCCGGCCGACCGGCCGGTGAGGTCCCCGACCAGCACGCCCACCATGGCCCGGCGCAGGGGGTCGGCGGTGTGCAGCCCCACGGCCAGCAGGTCGCTCAGGGCCGAGACGTCCTCGGCCTTGTCGAGCCTGAGCTTGGAGGTGAACCACACCGTGCCCAGGAGGTCGGCGCCGGCGGCGGCCAGGGTCTGGCGCAGGGCGTCGACCGGGCCCCGCTCGACGCCCTGCACGCCCACCACCAGCACGGGGACGCCCTCCAGGCGCCCGGCGACGGCCTGGTCCCGGGCCTGGTCGGCGAAGGCCGACCACTCGGCCAGCTGGCGGCGCAGCTCGGCGTTCTCGGCGTCGGTGGCGTCGAGGCGGTCCTCCACCCCCTCCAGCCGCGTCTCCAGGAACTCGACGGTGGCCTGGTCGACCACGGTGGCGCCCACCGCGATGCCGATCCCCAGGGCGAGGAACACGGCGGTCAGCGAGACGAGGTGGAAGCGGAAGTTGATAATCGGCGCCTAATGGGTGAGCGACCGCCACGCTTCGCGCAGGAGGAGCGTGAAGCTGTCGACGAACACCCGGGGGAACACCGCCACGACGACGACGACGAAGCACAGCATGGCGGCGAGCAGGAAGAAGACCAAGTCGGCCTTGCGGATGCGGCTCTCGTACAGCTTGCTCACGCCCTTGGCGTCCACCAGGAGCTGCCCGACCTTGAGGCGGGTGAGGAAGGTGGACGCCATGCCGGCGCGGCCCTTGTCGAGGAACTCGACCATCGACACGTGGGTCCCCACGGCCACGATGAGCTCGGCGCCCTTCTCGAACGCCAGCAGCATCGCCGCGTCCTCGCTGGTGCCCATGGCCGGGAAGGTGACGTACGGCAGGCCCATCGCCTCCAGGCGGGCGGCGCCGGGCGCCTCCCCGCCGCGGTAGGAGTGCACCACGAGCTGGGCGCCGCAGCGGAGGGCCGAGTCCGACACGGAGTCGAAGTCGCCGAGGATGACGTCCGGGCGCAGGCCGGATTCCAGGAGGGCGTCGGCCCCGCCGTCCACCGCCAGGAGCACGGGCCGGATCTCCCGGACGTAGCTGCGGAGGTGGGCCAGGTCCTCCCGGTAGTCGAACCCCCGGACCACGATCAGCACGTGGCGGCCGGCGATCTCCACCGCCAGGTCGGGCATCTCGGGGGCGGTGAGCACGATGTCGTGCTCGTGGCGGAGGTACTCGAGGGTGTTGGCGGCGAACTTCTCCAGCGCCTCGCCCATGGTCAACCGGGCCGCCTCGTAGTCCCGCCGCAGCGACGCCGCGTCCTGGCGGAC
>JBKHXC010000399.1:0-9156 GCA_046566225.1 Acidimicrobiia bacterium | reverse complement strand
CAGCCTGCGGCCCACCGAGGAGGTGGTGCCCATCATCGATTGATCACCCAGTGCGGTCGGTGGCCCGGGAAGGGGGGTCAGTTTTCGACCGGTGGAAAGGGGTCAGTTTTCGGGCGGTGTTGACACGCGCCGACGTGCCGATCATCGCGACCCCGGCGTGCGGGCCGGACCGACGGCCAGTGAAGCCCGCCGGCGCACGGTCATTGTCCGCTTGGGATCCGGAGGCGAGCGGGCAGACTGCGACGATGCGCTTCGGCCTCATGTCGACGGCCAGCAGCTGGGCCGACGCTCGCCGCGACGCCGATCTGGCCGGCCGCTTCGCGTTCGACTCCCTCTGCACCGGTGACTATCTGCGCCACCCTCCCGGTGACGTGTTCCCGACGCTCGACGGCTGGTCGGTGCTGGCCGGGTGGGCGGCCACCACCGACCGGCTCCGCCTGGGGATGATGGTGAGCAACCTCAGCTACCGCCACCCCGTGGTGCTGGCCCGCCAGGCGGTGGCCGTGGACCAGATGTCCGGCGGTCGCCTGGACCTGGGCGTCGGGGCCGGCGCCTACGAAGCGGACCACGCCATGGCCGGCACGCCGGGCTGGTCCAAGGGGGAGCGCGTCGCTCGCCTCGCCGAGTTCGTCGAGGCCCTCGACCTGGTCCTGCGGGGCGCCGAGGCGTACGAGGGCCGCTACTACCGGTTCTCGGACGCGGTGATCCTGCCCGGCCCGCGACAACAGCCTCGGCCGCCGGTGGTCGTCGCCGCCGTCAGCCCTCGGGCGCTGCGGGTGGCGGCACGCCGCGCCGACGTGTGGAGCACCTTCGGTGGCTTCGGCCTCGACGGCCACGAGGTCCTGGGCCGGGCGGCCGTGCAGGCAGCGACGCTCGAAGACCACTGCGCCGAGGCGGGCCGCGATCCCGTCACCATCCGCCGGTCGCTGCTGGCCCTCCCGCACGTGGCGCCGTGGCGGTCGGTCGGCGACTTCCAGCGTCTGCTCGACGGGGCCCTCCGGATCGGCTTCGACGAGCTCGTCGTGTTCTCGCCGCGCCAGCACGAGCTCGCCGTCCTCGAGGACGTCTGCACCGAGGTGATCCCCGCTCACCGGCGGGGCCGTTGACCTCCCGAGCCCGCCCGGCGCCCGCCGGCTCCCCGTGCCGCCGCCAGGCGACGGCGGGAGCCGCTCGCCATACTGCTGCGGTGGGCGATCGCAACGTTCTGGGCGGGGAGCTCGAGCCGTGCAGCACCGACCCCCTCACCGGCTTCTACCGGGACGGGTCGTGCCGGACCGGCCCCGAGGACCTGGGCAGCCACACCATCTGCGCGGTGGTGACGTCGGAGTTCCTGGAGCACCAACGACGCATCGGGAACGACCTCACCACGCCGAGGCCGCAGTTCCGGTTCCCCGGCCTGGCGCCCGGCGACCGGTGGTGCGTGACGGCCGCGAACTGGCTGCGCGCGCACCGCGACGGCGCTGCCGCCTTCGTGGTGCTGGCCTCGACCCACGAACGCGTCCTG
The DNA here is from genome assembly GCA_046566225.1 of Acidimicrobiia bacterium. Taxonomy (GTDB): domain Bacteria; phylum Actinomycetota; class Acidimicrobiia; order Acidimicrobiales; genus DATLFN01. Next base: position 7,652 of record JBKHXC010000399.1, on the reverse strand, counting down.
GACATCGTGCCGCTCACCGTCCTCCGGGAGCACGCGGTCGACGTCCCTGCCAAGCCTCCGCCGCCCGACGGCTGACCGGCGCGACGGGCGGTTCGGCTCGCAGCCCCTCAGCAGGGCAGGGGGTGGCCGTCGGGGTCGCCCAGGTGCTCGATGAAGTGGATGAGGTGCTCGGGGTCGAAGGGCTTGGTCAGGTAGTAGCTGGCACCCGACTGCCAGCCCCGCCAGACGTCCTTGTCGCTCGCCCGGGCGGTGAGCATGACGACGGGGATGTCCATCGTCGACTCGTCGGACTTCAGCCGCTCGAGGAGGTCGAAGCCGTCGGTGACGGGCATCATCACGTCGGCCACGATGAGGTCGGGCTGGAGCTCGCGGGCCAGCTCGCCCGCCTGGGCGCCGTCCTCCGCCTCGGTGACCGAGTAGCCGCTCAGCTCCAGGGTCATGGTGAGCAGGGCCCGGATGTCCGGGTCGTCGTCGGCGATCAGCACCCGGCGCACGGGCGTGGTCATGGTCGGTCTCCCCCAGTCGTGGTGGTGGCGAGTTGCGGGCCCTCCGGGGCCACCGGGCGCTCGGCGCGGTCCGCGGGCTGGGAGGGCAGGGCCAGCACGAAGCGGCATCCGCCGCCCGGCGAGTCGCCCAGGGTCAGGGAGCCGCCCAGCAGCCCGGCCACCTGGCGGCACAGGTACAGGCCCAGGCCGGTCCCGCCCCGGGACCGGGTCGAGGTCTGGTCGAGCTGCACGAACCGCTCGAAGACCCGCTCGCGGTCGGCGACGGGGATGCCCGGGCCCCCGTCCACCACCTCGATGCGGGACCACTCGCCGTCGGCCCGCAGCACGACGTCGACGGGGCTCCCCGGCGCGTACTTGCAGGCGTTCTCGACCAGGTTGGAGAGGACCTGGCGGAGCTTGGGCTCCGACGTGTGGACGATGGCGCTCCCGTCCCCGTGGAAGCGGATGGGCGCCGGCTCCTCCCCCGCCCGCTGGGCCCGCAGCTCGTCGGCGATGTCGTCGACCATGCGGCCGACGTCGACGGGGGTGCTCCTCCACGGCTGGTCGCCGCTCTCGACGGTGGCGAGGGTGAGCAGCTCCTCGATGAGGCGCTGGAGCCGCTTGGCCTGGCGGCACGCCAGGTCCATGAGCGTGGACCGCTGCTCGGCGCTGAGCCGCTCGTCCATGCGGCGGAGGGTGAGCACCGAGCCGATGGTGGCCGCCAGGGGCGTGCGCAGCTCGTGGGAGACGGCGGAGACGAAGTCGTCCTTCTGGCGGTTGAGGTCCACCTGGTGGGCGAGGGCGGCCTCCACGTCGGCGTAGAGGCGGGCGTTGGCCAGCGCCAGCGAGGCGTGACCGAGGAAGGCGGCCAGGACCTCGGCGCGCGCCCCGGACCCCTCGTCGCCCGAGAGCTGGCGCAGGACGGCCAGCACGACGGGGGCGGCGGCGCCCGCGTCCGACCGGGCGACGACGAGCGACCCGGCCGAGGGTTCGAGGGCCTGCACGGCGCCTGGCACGGCCCGCTCGGGGAGCTCGGCCGCCGATCCCGGCCCGGCGAGGGCGACCACGGCGTCGACGGCGGCCCCCGGAGCCGGCGCCGGCCCGCCGTCGCCCACGACGACGCCGGTCCACACGCCGTCGGGCCCGGCCGTGCAGCACAGGCCGGCGGCCCCCGTCACCAGGGAGCGGGCCTCGTCCCCCAGCCTGGCCATCACCTCCGCCAGACCGGTCAGGCCCCCCGTGCGCGACGACGCGGCGTAGAGGCGCTCGAAGCGGAGGTGCTCGGCCCGGTGGGCGGCGAGGCGGCGGGCCTCGGCCACCATGACCAGCACCAGGGGGGCGACGAGCAGGACGGCGACGGGCGTGACGCTGCCCAGGACGACGGCCACCAGGCCCAGGCTGGCCGAGATGACGCTGGCGATGGCCACCGGCGCCAGCGACGCCCGGAAGACCCGGGTGAAGGGCGATCCCTCCACCGCGCCCAGGGCCAGCGACGTCGAGGCATGGGTGAGGGTGGCGTAGGCGCCGGCGGCGGCCAGGGCGGCGGCCCACGTCGTCCCGTCGCCGGCGCCCTCGGCCCGCAGGCCGACGAAGACCAGGGCGGCCAGCAGCGCCGCCGTCGAGGTGCTGCCGACGTTGTAGGCGAGCTTCACCGGGGACTGGCGCAGCCAGGCGCACACGAGCGCCTCACCCAGCGCCGCCGCCACGACCACGCCGGCGGGGGAGAGGTGGAGCAGCATGCCGACGACCACGGCTTCGACCATGGTGACCGACACGGCGTGGCGGCCGAGCTCGACGTGCATGCGCACCGAGCCGAGGACGGCGACGGCCACGGCGAAGGGGACGACGGCACCGGAGACGGGGCCGAGGAGGCCGGCGCCGGCGGCGGCGCCGCCCACCACGGCGGCGACCGTCAGGTGGAGCGCGGCGAGGAGGACGATCCGGCGCCGGATCGAGCGGGTGCGGGTGGGCATGGCACCGGTTCGGCCGCTAGGCCGCCGCAGTCGCGGCCCAGGCGCTCCCCGACCACGTCGAACCGGCCCAGCGGGACCCGGCCCAGCGGGACCCGGCCCAGCGGCTGCCGGTCCAGGTGTCCCCGGCCCAGCGGCTGCCCGCCCAGCGGGACCCGGCCCAGCGGGACCCGGCCCAGCGGCTGCCCGCCCACCGGCTCCCCTCGAACCTGGCCGACGCCCAGCGCGACCCGGCCCAGCGGCTGCCGGCCCACAGCTCGTCGGCCCAGCGCGACCCGGCCCAGCGGGAGCCGGCGAACTCCTGGTCCGCCCAGCGGCTGCCCGCCCAGCGCGACCCGGCCCAGCGGCTGCCGGCGAGCTCCTCGTCCGCCCAGCGGCTGCCCGTCCACTTCTCGTCGGCCCAGCGCGACCCGGCCCAGCGGCTGCCGGCCCAGCGGCTCCCGGCCCACTCGTCGTCGGCCCAGCGGCTGCCGGCCCACGGCATGCGGTCCCCGAGCCCGGCGCCCAGGCCGCCGAAGGCGACGGGGAAGCGCTGCCACCACTCCTCGGGCGTGCCCGCCTCGACCAGGTCGGCGGCGGCCAGGTCGACGGCCCGCCCGATCTCGCCCGGTACGGGGCGGCCGGTGGCGACCAGCGCCGCCTTGTAGTCGTCGGGGGTGGCGGCGGCGTGGTGCTCGGTGAGCACGGCGACGGCGCCGGCGGTCATGGCCGTCGCCATCGAGGTGCCCGAACCGAGCAGGTAGTGCTCGTCGACGACCGAGCCGGGGTTCTCGGCCACGACGGTCGAGCCCGGGGCGGCGAGGGAGACCACCGACACGCCGGGGGCCAGCAGCTCGGGCTTGGCCGACCACCTCGTCGTCTCCCGTCCCGACCACGAGGGCACCGTGTCGTCGGCGGGCCCCAGCACGTCGCCGGTGTCGAGGGCGCCGACGGTGATGACCCAGGGGTCGCGGCCCGGCGACGACACGTGGCCGCCGTCGTTTCCGGCGGCCGCCACCACGGTGATGCCCGAGGCCCAGGCCGCCTCGACGGCGGCCGACAGGGGGTCGGCGTGGTAGTTGGCGCCCAGGGGAGGCACGGCCACCGACAGGCTCAGCACCCGCACGGCGTGCTGGTCGGCGTTGGCGACGACCCAGCCGATGCCGTCGAGGACCCGGGAGAGGCTGGTGCTCCCGTCGGCACCGGCCACCTTCACCGACACGACGTGGGAGCCGGGGGCCATGCCGACGTGGCGGGAGGGGCGGGCGGCCGACAGCGTGCCGTCGCCGGCGATGAGCCCGGCCATGAAGGTGCCGTGGCCGAAGCGGTCGACGCCGTCGCCCTCGCCGCTGAGGTCGGGCCCGTGGACCAGGCGGCCGCGGAGGTCGTCGACCTCGGTCACCCCGGTGTCGACCAGGGCGACGCCCACGCCGGCTCCGGCGTCGAGGTCCCAGTCGCCGCCCGGGTTCATGGCCGCCAGCTGGTGGTCGGCGACGGGAACGGCCGCCAGGTCGGCGCTCGACACCGCCATGGGCGCGTCGTCCACGACCGAGAACCCGGCCGCCTCGACGGCGGCGATCTGCCGCAGGTCCAGGCGGGCGGCCACGCCCCCGACCAGCTCCAGCGCCGGGCCGGGCTCGCCCCCGGCCTCCTCGACCGCCTGGCGGGCCAGGTCGGCCGACCGGCCCCAGACCACCACGTCGGTCCCCGGCACGGCGTCGGGCACGGTGGGCGCCGGCGTGCCGGCGATCAGCATGACGGCGGTGGCGGCGGCCAGGAGGGCAACGGAGAGCGGGCGACGTCCGGTGGGGCCGCGGCGCTGGAGCGTTGTCATGGGAGAGGCATCGACTTCCCCGGCGGAAACCTTGAATCCGTGGCGAACGCCCCATGCCGGACACGGCGCCGGGGCGGTCACACGGGCCGGGGACGGCCGAGGCGGACGTGGACGCCGGGCGACCACCCGGCCAGCGGGTCGCCCTCGGGCGCGGGCAGGCCGGCCGCCTCGACGAGCGACTGCTCCAGGCCCACGACGTCCACGTCGTGGAGGGGCCACGGCTGGTGCTCGACGCCGACCACCGCCAGCCGGCGGGCGACGGTGGTGTAGGCCCGCCACCGCCCGGTCAGCCAGTCCTCCAGGGCCGACGGCTCCCGTTCCCGGCCGGGGCGGACGAGAACGTCGTGCCCCGGCCGCCGCCCCCCGTCGCCGGCTCTGCGGCGGCGACTGCGGTAGCGCACCACGTCGCCCCGCTCCACCGACATCTCGGCCCACCGGTAGGGCAGGCCGTAGACGGCCGACGCGCCGACCACGGTGGGCAGGCAGTCGGCCTCCAGCGACAGGAACCACAGGCCGTCCCGTCCGTCCGGGCCCCGCACGTAGGTCCGGACGTTGGTCTCCGGGAACGTCGACAGCGGCCCCAGCGGCGGGAGGGGGCCGAGGCGGACGCCGGTCATCAGGAAGGGGGTGAGGCTCACCCACGCCGTCCCGTCGAACGCGTCGACCTCGACGGCGTCGGGGAGCAGCCGCTGCACCGCCTCGGCCGGGTACGGCCAGTGCAGGAACGTCAGGCAGCGCCAGCCCTGGAGCGACACGGGCCAGCGCACCGCGTCCTCGGGACGGCGTCCGGCCATGTCCCCCGGGTTCTCTCCCGGGCGGCCCGGCCGTACACGGCGCCGCCGGGGACGGGGCCGGTCGCGGGCATAGCGGTCGAGACGCGACGAAGCGGCCCACGCCGCGGTGGTCGCAGGCCGCCCGGGCGCCCATGGGCTGTTGCCGCGGCCCGGTCGCGCCGATGGAGGAGGGCGCGGCCGCCCCGCCGCCGTGCTCGCACCCGGAGGTGCCGCTTGTGACCAGGAGCGTCGACACACCGGCGTCCCGCCTTCTCCGCCAGCTCGGCCCCGTCAACCGCTTCCACGACCCCGAGGTGGTGGGCGGCCTGGGGATGCCGGCCGGGGCGTCCATGGAGGAGGTGCTCGAGCCGGTGGCCGCCGCCGGCCGGAACAGCCGCCTGGGGCCCCTGGAGAAGGTGCACGTGTTCTGGTTGGCGGGCGCGAGCTGCGACGGCTGCACGGTGTCGGTGACCGGCGCCCGGTCGCCCAGCGTCGAGAGCCTGGTCATGGGCGCCCACCCGGGGCTGCCCCGGCTCGTGCTCCACCACCCGGTGGTCACCCTGGAGTCGGGGCCGGCGTTCCTGCGGTCCCACGAGCTGGCCGTGCAGGGGCGCCTCGGCGCTCCCTACGTGGTGGTGGTGGAGGGGTCGATCTGCGACGAGGGCCCGGCCGTCGCCCGGGGCGGGTACTGGTGCGCCCAGGGCGAGGAGCCGTGGGGCCGGGAGGGGGCGGCGCGCGACGTGACCGCCGCCGAGTGGCTGGCCCGCCTGGCGCCGGGGGCGGCGGCCACCATCGCCGTGGGCACGTGCGCCACGTGGGGCGGCGTCCCCGCCGCCGCCGGCAACCCGGTGGGGGCCATGGGCGTGGCGGACTTCCTCGGGACCGGCTACCGCAGCGCGGCGGGCCTGCCGGTCGTCAACGTCCCCGGCTGCGCGCCGGTGGGCGACAACGTCACCGAGACGGTCGCCGCCCTGCTCTACTTCCTCCAGGGCTTCGGGCCGCTGCCCGAGTTCGACGAGCTCGGCCGCCCGGCGTGGCTCTACGCCGAGACGGTCCACCAGCAGTGCGGGCGGGCCGCCTCCTTCGACGACGGCGCGTTCGCCACCGAGTTCGGCGGCAGGGAGTGCCTGGTCGAGATCGGCTGCTGGGGCCCGGTCGTCCAGTGCAACATCGGCTCCCGGGGCGCCATCAACGGTGCCGGCGGGTGCATGAACGTGGGCGGCGCCTGTATCGGCTGCACCATGCCCGGCTTCCCCGACCAGTTCGCCCCCTTCCACGTCAAGCCGCCGGCCGACGTGGCCGCCCCCCCGGTGTCCCGCCGGGGGCGGGGCCGGGCCGGGAGGCCCCTGCGCCGGTTCACCGAGGCCCGCCTGGGCGGCCTGCGGCCCCTGTCGGGTGGGTGGGCGGACACCAGCATCGAGCGCGACGACGCCCGGCCCCCCCGGCGCCGCTTCTACCAGCGCACCCCACCCGCGACCACCACGGCGCGCTGACGCCGAAGGAGCCCTGCCCCCATGTGCTTCGAGAACCTCCCCATCGAGCTGGACGGCTCGGGCGTCGCCCGCCTGGCCGGCGGCATTCCCCGCCCCTTCTCCCTGGAGGCCTCCAGCCCGCTGGTGGCCCGGACCGACGCCGAGCGGGAGGCGCAGATCAGCCGCCTCCTGGTGGCCAACGGCCACGTCAAGGACCTCAACATGGACCCGGTGACCCGGGTGGCGGGGGCCCTGGCCGTGCACGTCTCGGCCGACCTGGAGGCGGGCCGCCACCTCGACGCCCACGTGCAGGCCAAGCTGTTCCGCGGCTACGAGATGATCCTCAAGGGCCGTGACCCCCGCGACGCGGTCTTCGTGTCGTCGCGGGCGTGCGGCGTGTGCGGCGGCGTGCACTCCCACGCCGCCGCCTACGCCGTCGAGATGGCGATGGGCATCGCCCCGCCGCCCCTCGGCACCGTCATCCGCAACATGCAGGAGTCGGCGGAGATGGGCTACGACAACCCCCTGCACCTCTACCTGCTGGCCGGGCCCGACTACTCGGAGTCGGTCGTGCGCACGGTCAACCCCGAGCTGTGGCCCCGGGCCGAGCGCTGGCTGTGCCCGGGGGCCGACCACCACGGCTTCCGCACCATGGCCGACCTCATGACCGCCCTCAACCCCCTGACCGGTTCGCTGTACCGGGAGGGCCTGGAGTTCACCCGGCTGTCCCGCCAGATGTTCGTGGTGCTGGCCGGCAAGTACCCCCACCCGCAGTCGGTGGTGCCGGGCGGCGTGTCGTCCACCGTCACCCTCCAGCAGCTCAACGAGTACCACTCCCTGCTCTCCCAGGTGTTCGACTACGCCCAGCGGATGCTGGCCGTGTGGAACGACATCCCCGAGTTCTTCTACGACTGCGACGACCGCTACCGCGAGGTCGGCGCCCGCCCCATGAACCTCATCGACCCCGGCTACTGGGACGACCCCCACGCCTACGACGCCGACTACGCCAACGGCAACGACTGGGGCCGCAGGCGGTGGTCCACCCCGGGCGTGATCGTCGACGGCCAGCTGGTGACGACCCGCCTCACCGACATCAACATCGGGTGGGAGGAGTTCGTCTCCCACGCCTACTACGAGCA
>JBKHXC010000398.1:0-2191 GCA_046566225.1 Acidimicrobiia bacterium | reverse complement strand
AGCATGGCCCGCAGGTCCCGATCCACCTGGGCCGCCCCCGGCCGGTCGGCCTTGTTGACGACCAGCACGTCGGCCACCTCCAGCAGGCCCGCCTTGTTGGCCTGCACGGCGTCGCCCCAACCGGGGTTCACCACCACGACGGTGGTGTCGGCCCGGCCCGCCACCTCCACCTCCACCTGGCCGACGCCCACGGTCTCGACCAGGACCAGCGGGAACCCGCAGGCGTCGAGGACCCGGACGGCCTCGGGCGTCGCCAGGGCCAGGCCGCCGAGGTGGCCCCGGGTGGCCATCGACCGGATGAACACCCCGGGGTCGCCGGCGTGGCCCTGCATGCGGACCCGGTCGCCCAGGATGGCGCCCCCCGAGAAGGGCGACGAGGGGTCGACGGCCAGCACCGCCACCTGGCGGCCGAGGGAGCGGGCGTGGGCCACCAGGCGGTCGGTGAGGGTGGACTTGCCGGCGCCGGGCGCGCCGGTCACCCCGATCGTGTACGCCGCACCGCCCCGCCGGTAGGTCAGCCGGCCCACGGCGCGCGCCTCGTCGCCACCGTGCTCGACCAGCGTGATGAGCCGGGCCAGCGCCCGGCGGCTCCCCCCGACGGCGTCGGCCAGCAGCGCGGCCGGGTCGCCGCGGGTCACGGCGGCGGCCGGCGCCGGCGCCGGGCGGTCAGAAGTCGGTTTCGACGGTGTCGAAGTCGATCCCCTTGGCCCGCACCTCGGTCAGCCCCGGGACGCGGTCCTTCAGGATGCGCTCGATGCCGGCCTTCAGGGTCAGCGACGACATCGGGCACCCGCCGCAGGCGCCCATCAGCTCGATGTCCACCACGCCGCTCTCCTCGTCGAGGGAGAGCATGCGCATGTCGCCGCCGTCGGACTGGAGGGCGGGGCGGATGGCTTCCATCGCCTCGAGCAGCTGCGCTTCCATGACCGAAGGCTACAACCTCCCCGGGCGGGCCCCCATTCCCTCCGCCACTCAGGGTGCGCGCCGGACGTCGGCGCCCAGGGACCGGAGCTTGCCGGCCAGGTCGTCGTAGCCCCGGTCGATGTGCCAGCCGTCGGCGACCACCGTCTCGCCGTCGGCCCCCAGGGCGGCCAGCACCAGCCCGGCGCCGGCCCGCAGGTCGTGCGCCTTGACGGGGGCGGCGGAGAGCCGCTCGACGCCCCGGACCACGGCGTGGTGGCCCTGGATGCGGATGTCGGCGCCCATGCGGACCAGCTCGTTGACGTAGCCGAAGCGGTTGGCGCCGTAGAGGTTCTCGGTGACGATGCCCACCCCGTCGGACACCGACAGGACCGACATCAGCAGCGGCTTGTAGTCGGTGGCGATGCCGGGGTACGGGAGGGTGGAGACGTCGGCCGAGGTCAGCCGGCGGGGGGCGGCGGCCCACAGGCCGTCGCACGTCGGCGAGGTCCGCAGGCCCATCTCGCCCAGCTTGGCGAGGAGCATGTCCATGTGGTCGTGGCGGGCGCCGACGACGGTGATCTCGCCCCCGGCGATCGCCACCGCGGCGAGGAAGGTGGCGACCTCCACCCGGTCGGGGATGACCTCGTGGTCGGCGGGCACCAGCTCGTCCACCCCCTCGACGCTGATGGTCGACGTGCCGGCCCCGACGATGCGGGCGCCCATGCGGTTGAGGAAGGCCGCCAGGTCGGCCACCTCCGGCTCCCGGGCCGCGTTCTCGATGACGGTCGTGCCCTTGGCCCGCACGGCGGCCATCAGGATGGTGTCGGTGGCCGTGTGGCTCGGAACCTCGAGCACGATGCGGCTGCCGATGAGGGCGGGCGCCCGCCCCTCGATCACCCCGTGGCTGAGCCGGAAGCCGGCGCCCAGGGCCTCCAGGCCGCTCAGGTGGTCGTCGACGGGGCGCGACCCGAAGTCGTCGCCGCCGGGCATGGACACCCGGGCCCGCCCGCAGGACGCCAGCAGGGGGCCGAGGACGACGATCGACGCCCGCATGCGCTCGACCAGCTCGTAGGGCGCCTCGGGGGTGATCTCGGCGGGCCGGACGACGGTGAGCGTCGAGCCCTCCCGCCCCACCTCCATGCCCATGGAGGCGAGCAGGTCGGCCATGGTGCCCACGTCGGCGATGCGGGGGACGTTGCGCACGACGTGCACCCCCTCGGCCAGCAGCGTGGCCGCCATGATCTTGAGCACCGAGTTCTTGGCGCCGCCGGCCCGGACGGTCCCGTCC
>JBKHXC010000397.1:0-5341 GCA_046566225.1 Acidimicrobiia bacterium | reverse complement strand
TCCGGATCCTCGACGACGCCGTCGAGGAGGAGCAGGTCGAGCTGACGTGAAGGCGCGGCTCCGCCGGTAGAATCCCGACCGTCCCGGTCGACGTTCCGCCCCAGGGAGGCCCCGTGCCCGTCGAAGTGCGCCTGCCCATCATCCTGCGCCAGCACGCCGGCGGCCTGGCCTCGGTACAGGCCAACGGGTCCACCCTGGGCGAGGTGCTCGACGACCTGGTCCGCCAGTTCCCCGGCCTGGCCGGCCAGGTCGTGACCGACGACGGGGCGCTGCACAGGTTCGTCAACGTGTACCGCAACGACGACGACGTGCGGTACCTGGAGAAGCTGGACACCAAGGTGTCCGACGACGACGTGATCTCGATCCTGCCCGCCGTGGCCGGGGGGGCGGGCCGGTAGCCGGTGGCCGCCTACGCCAGCGTCCTCGACCTGATCGGCGACACGCCGCTGGTCGAGGTGTCGCAGCTCAGCGCCAACCCGCGCTCGCGGATCCTGGTGAAGCTGGAGGGCCAGAACCCGGGCGGCTCGGTCAAGGACCGGGTGGCGCTGTTCATGGTCGAGCAGGCCGAGAAGGAGGGCCTGCTCGCGCCGGGCCAGACCATCGTCGAGTCGTCGTCGGGGAACACCGGCATCGGCCTGGCCCTCGTGGCCAAGGTGAAGGGCTACCACCTCAAGGTCGTCCTCCCCGAGAACGTGTCCGAGGAGCGCAAGGCGCTCCTGGAGATCTGGGGCGCCGAGATCATCTCGTCGCCCGGCTCCGAGGGCTCCAACAGCGCCATGCGCCGGGCCCAGGAGCTGGCCGCCGAGCACGAGGAGTGGTGGTTCCCGTTCCAGTACGGGAACGAGGCCAACCCCCGCGCCCACTACGAGGGCACCGGTCCCGAGATCTGGCGCGACTGCCCCGAGGTCACCCACCTGGTCGCCGGCCTCGGCACCAGCGGCACGCTGGTCGGTGTCGGGCGGTTCCTCAAGGAGCGCAACCCGGCCGTGCAGGTGTGGGCGGTGGAGCCGCCGGCGGGCGAGACGGTCGACGGGCTCAAGAACTTCGACGAGGGCTTCGTCCCCCCCATCTTCGAGACCAACGGCGGGGCCGCCCTGCTCGACCGCAAGATGATCGTGCGTCCCCGCGAGTCGCTGGAGTGGGTGCGCCGGCTCGTCGACGTGGGGGTGTTCGCGGGGATCTCGTCGGGCGCCGTGCTGGCCGGGGCGGCCCGGTGCTCGGCCGGGGCGGACGACGCGGTGATCGTGGCCATCGTCCCCGACGGCGGCTGGAAGTACCTCTCCACCGGGGCGTGGACCGACGACCTCGACGTGGTCACCGAGCGGGCCCGGCGCACCGTCTACTTCTGAGTCGTTCGTCCCCCGGCGCCGTGACCGGCGGCCCGGTGGGGCAGAGTGGGGCCGGTGGACGACCGGCCGATCGGCATCTTCGACAGCGGCTTCGGGGGCCTGACCGTCGCCCGCGCCCTGATGGACCTGCTGCCCGAGGAGGACGTCGTCTACTTCGGCGACACCGGCCGCTACCCCTACGGGCCCAAGCCCCTCGACGAGGTGCGCGAGCACGCCCGCCAGGTGGCCGCCCTGCTGGTTGAGCGCCACGACGTGAAGATGGTCGTCGCCGCCTGCAACACCGCCGCCGCCGCCGCCCTCGACCTGCTCCGCTTCGAGCACGACGTGCCCGTCGTGGGCGTCATCGAACCCGGTCTGCGGGCGGCGGTGGCGGTGACCCGCAACCGCCGGGTGGGCGTCATCGGCACCGTGGGCACCGTCGGCTCCGGCGCCTACCAGCGGGCCAACCTGGCCCAGCGCACCGGCGTGGAGCTGCACTGCTGCGCCTGCCCCGGCTTCGTGGAGTTCGTCGAGCGGGGGGAGACCGACAGCGAGCAGGTCCACGTGCTGGCCGAGCGCCTGCTGGCGCCCCTGCGGGAGGCGGGGGTGGACACCGTGCTGCTCGGCTGCACCCACTACCCGTTCCTGGCCCGCACCATCGGCGACGTGATGGGCCGCGACGTGGTGCTGGTGTCGTCGGCCGAGGAGACGGCGTTCGAGGTGCGGGCCATCCTCGACGACACCGGGCTGGTGCGCCGCAGCGGCGGCAAGGGGTCGCACCGGTTCGTGTCGTCGGGCGACGTGGGGGAGTTCAGGCGCCTCGGATCGCGCCTGCTCGGCCCGGAGCTGGCGGAGGCGGAGGCGTGGGCGTGGCCCTGACCGTCACCGTCCTGGGCTGCTCGGGCAGCTACCCGGGCCCGGCCGGGGCGGCCAGCGGGTACCTGGTGCGGGGCGGCGGCGCCACGGTGTGGCTCGACGCCGGGTCGGGGACGCTCGCCAACCTCCAGCGCCACGTGGGCCTCGACGGGGTCGACGCCGTGGTCCTCACCCACGAGCACCCCGACCACATGAGCGACATCGAGGGCTACCGGGTGGCGTGCGCCTACGTGGTGGAGCGCAGCGGCGTCCCCGTCTACGCCCCCGCCGGGGTCCTCGGCCGCCTGTCGGCCGACCCCGCCCCGGCGCTCGACTGGCGCACGGTGGGCGACGGCGACCGGGTCGAGGTGGGGGGCCTGGCGCTGCGCTTCTCCGCCACCGACCACCCGGTGGAGACGCTGGCCGTGCGGGTCGACGGCGAGGGGCGGTCGCTGGCCTACACGGCCGACACGGGGCCCGGGTGGTCGCTGGCCGCCCTCGGCCCGGGCGCCGACCTGGCCCTGAGCGAGGCCACCTACCTGGCCGACCGGGAGGGCACGGCCGGCCACCTCAGCGCCCGCCAGGCCGGCGCCGGGGCGCGCGCCGCCGGTGCCGCCCGGCTGGTGCTCACCCACCTCTGGCCGGTGGTGGACCCGGCGGCCAGCCGGGCCGAGGCCGAGGCCGCCTACGGTGGGGCCGTGGACCTGGCCCGCCTGCACGAGACCTACGAGGCATGACCGAGCGCGGCCACGGGCGCAAGCCCGACGACCTGCGCCCCATCGGCTTCCAGCGCGACTACACCGACTTCGCCGCCGGCTCGGTGCTGGTCAGCATGGGCCGCACCCGCGTCCTGTGCACCGCGTCGGTGGAGGACCAGGTGCCCCGCTGGATGAAGGGCACCGGCAAGGGCTGGGTCACCGCCGAGTACTCGCTCCTCCCCGGGTCGACGACGGAGCGGGTGAGCCGGGAGGCGGTGAAGGGCCGGCAGTCGGGGCGCACCCAGGAGATCCAGCGCCTCATCGGCCGCAGCCTGCGGGCGGTGACCGACCTCACCGCCATGGGGGAGGTGTCCGTCGTGCTGGACTGCGACGTCCTCCAGGCCGACGGGGGCACCCGCACCGCCTCCATCTGCGGCGCCTACGTCGCCCTCCACGACGCCCTCACCCGCCGGGCGGCGGGCGTCCCCCCCCGGCCGTTCCCCATCAGGGAGGCGTGCGCGGCGGTGTCGGTGGGCGTGGTCGACGCCGTCCCCCTGCTCGACCTCGACTACGCCGAGGACGTGCGGGCCGAGGTCGACATGAACGTGGTGATGACCGCCTCCGGGCGCTTCATCGAGGTGCAGGGGACGGCCGAGGGGCTCCCGTTCACGCGCACCGAGCTGGACGAGCTGCTGGGCCTGGCCGAGCTCGGCATCGCCGAGATCATCGAGGCCCAGGCCGCCGTGCTGGCCGACCCGCCCCCGCCCCGGTAGCGGTGCGGCTGGTCCTGGCGTCCGCCAACCCCGACAAGGCGGCGGAGATCGCCGCCGTGCTGGAGGGCTTCGAGCTGGTCCCCCGCCCGGCGGAGGTGGGCGACGTCGAGGAGACGGGCCGGACGTTGGAGGACAACGCCCTGCTCAAGGCCCGCGCCGTCGTGGCCGCCACCGGGGAGGCGGCGGTGGCCGACGACACCGGGCTGGAGGTCGACGCCCTGGGGGGTGCCCCGGGTGTCTACTCGGCGCGCTACGCCGGCCCCGGCGCCACCTACGCCGACACCGTGGCCGCCCTGCTGGCCGCCCTGGGCGACCGCCACGACCGGGCGGCCCGCTTCCGCACGGTGGCCGTGGCGTGCCTCCCCGACGGCCGCCAGGTGGTCGCCGAGGGAGTCCTCGCCGGCTCCATCGCCACCGAGGCGCGGGGCGAGGCCGGGTTCGGCTACGACCCCGTGTTCGTTCCCGCCGGCGGCGACGGGCGCACCTTCGCCCAGATGGCGCCCGGCGAGAAGAACGCCGTCTCCCACCGGGGGCGGGCCTTCCGCGCCCTGGCCGCCCTGCTGGGGCCGCTCGCCTGAGGCGGGTGGCGGGCCACGCCGGCTCAGCGCTCCATCATCCGGCGGTGGCGGGCCTCCAGGAACGAGAACAGGCCGAAGGTGAGCAGGCCGGCCGCCACCGCCGCCAGCATCCACCGGCCGTAGGGGGCCCGCACCAGGCGCTGGAGCGCGCCGTCGATGCCGACCGCCTCGGCCGGGTCGAAGCGCACGGCGGCCCGGACCAGGAACGTGCCGACCAGGGCGAGCACCACGGCGCGGGCCGCCAGCCCGGCGGCGGCGACCCGGGGCAGCCAGCGCCGGGCCCGCCGGCCCATGCCGGCCGTGTCGAGCTTGTCCCAGGGGCGGGCCCGGGCGGCGCGGTAGCCGTTGTACGCCCCGGCGCCGATCACCGCCAGACCGAGGGCGGCCACGGCCAGGCGGCCCAGGGGCGCCCGCAGGACGGCGGCCGTCAGGTCCGCCTCGTTGGTGCGGTCCTCGCCGCTGGAGCCGGCCACCAGCCGCAGGGCGGTGACGCACAGCCCGGCGTAGAGCAGGCCGCGGCCGAGGTCGGCGGCCCGCTTGGCCCAGCCGGCGGCCCCCGTGCCGTCGCCCTCGGTGTCCAGGAGGGCGGCCGACAGGCGCCACAGCGAGTACCCGGCGAAGCCGGCGGCGGCCGCCACCAGCAGCACCTTGCCCAGGGGCTGGAGGGCGATGGCGGCGAGCGCCCCCTCGCCGTCCGGTCGCTGGGTGCTCCGCCCGGCGGCCAGCTGGAGGGCGAGCAGCCCGACCACCGCGTACAGCGCGCCCCGGGCGGCCAGGCCGGCCCGGCCCATGCCCTCCACGACCGGGCTGGCGGCCGCCCGGTCGCCCAGGTCCTGGTGGCCGCTGCCGGGCCCGGTCGCCGTTCCCCGGATGGTGCCGCTCATCGCCGGCATCTGTGCCCCCGGCGGGCCCGGTCCCAACCCCGCGCCGCCCGTCCCCGCCCCTCCGTCAACGGTTCGCCCGTCGCGTCCGGGGGTAGGTCCGCGGGCAGGAGACGAAGACGTCGAGAACGAAGGGAGCGTCCGTGACCCGGCAGACGAACGACAAGGAGTTCCCCGGCGACGAGGCGTACGTGGCCCCCGACGACGAGGGGATCTCGTCCGACGACC
>JBKHXC010000396.1:0-1998 GCA_046566225.1 Acidimicrobiia bacterium | reverse complement strand
GGACACCGGCACGTACCGCCGCCTGGTCGAGGCGGGCTGCGACGGCCTGGTCGTCTACCAGGAGACCTACGACCGGGACCTCTACGCCGGGGTCCACCGCAAGGGCAAGAAGCGCAACTACGACTGGCGCCTGGCGGCGCCGGACCGGGGCGCCCAGGCCGGGATGCGGCGCCTGGGGGTCGGCGCCCTGCTGGGCCTGTCCCCCGACTGGCGGTGGGAGGCGCTGGCGGTGGCCGCCCACGCCCGCGCCCTGGTGCGCCGGTGGTGGCGCTGCGAGGTGGCCGTGTCGCTCCCCCGCCTGCGCCCGGCCGCCGGTGCCGCCCCCCCGGCGGCGGCGGTCGGCGACCGGGACCTGGTCCAGCTCCTGTGCGCCCTGCGGCTCCTCCTGCCCGACGTGGGCCTGGTCCTGTCGACGCGCGAGCCGCCCGCCCTGCGCGACGCCCTGCTCGGCCTGGGCGTGACCCACCTGTCGGCCGGGTCGTCCACCGAGCCCGGCGGCTACACCGAGCCCGACGGCGCCGAGCCCCAGTTCGAGGTGGCCGACCTGCGCAGCGCGGCCGAGGTGGCGGCCGTCGTGCGGTCCGCCGGCTACGACCCGGTGTGGAAGGACTGGCAGCGGGTGGCGCCGCCGGGCTGACCCGCCCCGCCCCGCTCCGGGGCGCCCGGCGCTCAAGTGCGGCGCCCCGGTTG
Source organism: Acidimicrobiia bacterium (assembly GCA_046566225.1). Classification (GTDB taxonomy): domain Bacteria; phylum Actinomycetota; class Acidimicrobiia; order Acidimicrobiales; genus DATLFN01. The sequence goes on along the minus strand of JBKHXC010000396.1, from coordinate 1,308 downwards.
TCGACGCGACGACGACCATGGCACCTCCCCGGTTCCTCCATGCCGCCCTGGCGGCCGCCGCCGGCGCCGCCGCCCTTGTGCTGCCGGCCGCCCCGGCCGCGGCCGACGAGGGCCCGCCGTTCCGGCGCATCGCCTTCCCGGTCGAGGGGAGGGCGTCGTACGCCGACGACTTCGGCGACCCCCGCAGCGGCGGGCGGTCCCACGAGGGCAACGACATCTTCGGCGCCAAGCTCCAGAGGCTGGTGGCGGCGGTGGAAGGCAAGGTGCGGGTGTCCACCGGCGGGCGGCTCTCCGGGAACATGGTCACCATCACCGACGCCGACGGGTGGTCGTACCGGTACATCCACCTCAACAACGACTCGCCGGGGACCGACGACGGGCTCAACCCGCTGGAGTGGGTGCTCGGCCCCGGCGTCGTGGCCGGCGCGGTGGTGAAGGCGGGCCAGCACCTCGGCTTCCTGGGCGACAGCGGCAACGCCGAGGACACCGCGCCCCACCTGCACTTCGAGATGCGGGCGCCGGACGGCTCGGCCGTCAACCCGTGGACGAGCCTGCGCCTGGCCCAGGGCCTGCCCGCCGGCGACCGGTGCTCCTACGGGACCAACCCGGCCCGCCGGCCAAGCCCCAAGGCGTCGGCCGGCTACTGGCTGCTGGGCTCCGACGGCGGCGTGTTCGCCTTCGGCGGCGCCCGGTTCCACGGCTCCACGGGCGACGTGCGCCTCAACCGCCCCATCGTCGGCATGGCGGCCACGCCCACCGGCGGCGGCTACTGGCTGGTGGCGTCCGACGGGGGGATCTTCGCCTTCGGCGACGCCGCCTTCCGGGGCTCGACGGGGGGCATCGCCCTCAACCGCCCCATCGTCGCCATGGCGGCGACCCCCACCGGCGACGGGTACTGGCTGCTCGGCTCCGACGGCGGGGTGTTCGGCTTCGGCGACGCCGGCTTCCTCGGGTCGGTGCCCGACCTGGGCATCGCCACATCGGTGGTGGCCCTGGGCGCCACCCCGTCCGGCGAGGGCTACTGGCTCCTGGCCGCCGACGGCGGCGTGTTCTCCTTCGGCGACGCCGCCTTCCGGGGTTCGCTGCCCGGCAGCGGGATGTGCCGGTGGCCGGCCGGCGTGCGGCTGGTGCCGACGGCCAGCGGCAGGGGCTACTGGGTGCAGGGCGCCGACGGCAGCACCTGGAGCCTGGGCGACGCCAACTTCCACGGCAGCCTCACCGCCGCCGGCGTCGAGGCCAACACCGCCGTCATCGACCTGGCGGTCGTCCCGAGTAGATAGGTCACCAGAACGGTGACCTATCTACGCG
>JBKHXC010000395.1:0-5418 GCA_046566225.1 Acidimicrobiia bacterium | reverse complement strand
GCCCCCGACCCGACACCAGAGCGGATCAGGCCACGTCGACGACCTCCACCTTCAGCATGGCGCCGTCGGGGGCGGCGTACTCGACGAGCTCGCCGGGCCGCTTGCCGATCAGGGCCTGCCCGAGCGGGGAGCCCGGCGTCATGATCTCCACGTCGTCCACCCGCTCCTCGATCGAGCCGAGCAGGAAGCGCGTGACGTCGTCGTCGCCCTCGTAGCGGAGGGACACCACCGACCCGGCGACGACGGTGCCGCCGGTGTCGGCGTCGTCCTCCACGATGGTGGCCGTGGCCAGGATCCGCTCCAGGTGGCGGATGCGGGACTCCATCTTGCCCTGGGCGTCCTTGGCCGCGTGGTAGTCGCCGTTCTCGGAGAGGTCGCCGAGCATCCGGGCCGACTCGATGGCCCGGGCGATCTCCACCCTGCCTCTGGTGGTGAGGTCCTCCAGCTCTTCGCGGAGGCGGTCGTGGGCCTGCCGGGAGAGGTGCGTCTCGGTCATAGTCACCCCATCCTACGGGCGGGCGGCGCCGCCGGCGCGCGCCGGCGCCAACCCCCTGGACCGCGCCGCGGGGGTGGCGGTACAGTGGGCCTGCCGTGTCCGCCACTCTGGTAGTCGTCATTCCGTAGCGCACACCCCCCTTCGGTGTGCGCTATCGACCGTCCACCGAAGTGGGCGGTTTTTTCGCTTCTCGGGAGCAGGAATCGCAAATGGCCCACAGGGTCGGGGTCCTCGCCGGAGACGGCATCGGGCCGGAGGTGGTCGCCGAGGCGCTCAAGGTCGTGCGCGCCGCCGGGGTGGCGCTGGACACGGTCGACTACGACCTGGGCGGCGGCCGCTACCTGCGCACGGGCGAGGTACTGCCCGACGCCGTGCTGGACGAGCTGCGGGGGGTGGACGCCATCCTCCTCGGCGCGGTGGGCACGCCGGAGGTCCCCGCCGGGGTGCTCGAGCGGGGGCTGCTGCTGCGGCTGCGCTTCGAACTCGACCTCTACGTCAACCTGCGCCCCATGGAGGGCGCCGGGATCGACGCCGTGGTCGTCCGGGAGAACACCGAGGGCCTCTACGCCGGCGAGGGGGGGTTCCTCCGCCGGGGGACGCCCCACGAGGTCGCCACCCAGGGCTCGGTGAACACCCGCATGGGGGTCGAGCGCTGCGTGCGGTACGCGTTCGACCTGGCCCGGTGCCGCCCCCGCCGCCACCTCACCCTGGTGCACAAGACGAACGTCCTGGCCTTCGCCGGCGACCTCTGGCAGCGCACGGTGGACGAGGTGGCCGCCGGGTACCCGGACGTCACCACCGCCTACGACCACGTGGACGCCGCCTGCATGCACCTGGTCGAGCGGCCCGGGCGCTACGACGTGATCGTCACCGACAACCTGTTCGGCGACATCGTCACCGACGTGGGAGGCTCGGTCGCCGGCGGCATCGGCCTGGCCGCCTCCGCCAACCTCAACCCGGCCCGCACCGGCCCCTCGCTGTTCGAGCCGGTCCACGGCTCGGCGCCCGACATCGCGGGCACCGGCCGGGCCAACCCGCTCGCCGCCGTACGATCGGCGGCGATGATGCTGGACTTCCTGGGGGAGGCGGACGCCGCTGCCCGCATCACCAAGGCCGCCGCGGCAGCGTCGTCGCTGTCGGGCACCACGTCGGAGCTGGGCGACGCCGTCGCAGAAAGGGTCTGAGCCATGCCGTTGCAGAAGGTCGACAAGATCTGGATGGACGGTGAGCTCGTCGCCTGGGACGACGCCAAGGTCCACATCCTGACCCACACCCTCCACTACGGCTGCGGCGTGTTCGAGGGGATCCGGGCCTACGCCACCGCCGCCGGGCCGGCCGTGTTCCGCCTCACCGACCACATCGAGCGGCTGTTCAACAGCGCCAGGATCTTCCTGCTCGACGTCCCCTACACCGTCGCCCAGCTGGTGGAGGCGACCAAGGAGACGGTGCGGGTCAACCGCCTCGACTCGTGCTACATCCGCCCGCTCGTCTACCTGGGCTACGGGGAGATGGGGCTCAACCCGCTGCCCTGCCCGGTCAACGTGTCCATCGCCGTGTGGCCGTGGGGCACGTACCTGGGCGACGAGGGGATCAAGCGGGGCGTGCGCATGAAGATCTCGTCGTGGCAGCGCCACGACCCCAACGCCATGCCGCCCGCCGCCAAGGGCACCGGCATGTACCTCAACTCCTCGATGGCCAAGGTGGAGGCCCTCAAGGCCGGCTACGACGAGGCCATCCTCCTGTCGCCCCAGGGCTACGTGAGCGAGTGCACGGGCGAGAACATCTTCGTGGTCAAGGGCGGGCGCATCATCACGCCGCCCACCAGCGCCGGGGCCCTGGAGGGCATCACCCAGTCCTCGGTCATGACCATCGCCCGCGACCTGGGGATCGACTGCGAGGTCGGCCACATCCTGCGCAGCGACCTGTACACCGCCGACGAGGCGTTCCTGTCGGGCACGGCGGCCGAGGTGGTGCCCATCCGGTCGGTGGACGACCGCGAGATCGGCGACCCGGGCCCCGTCACCCGCAAGGTCCAGGAGGTGTTCTTCGCCACCGTCAAGGGCGAGGTCGACCGCTACAAGGACTGGCTGGAGCACGTCGAGCCGGCCGGGTAGCGAGGGCCGCCGGCGGCGGGGGACCGGCCGCCACCGCCGTCGTCTACGGTTCGGTCGGCACCGGCGAGACGCGGAGGGTGGACACGAGGTGGCGCAACCGGAGTACATCCCGATCAGCGCCGGCGACCGGGTCAGGCCGGCCGAGCGCCTCCCGGCCCATGGCGGCTGGACCCAGCGGCGCCCGGGCGAGCTGAAGGGCCCGGGGGCGCCGGCCGGGAGCGGGTTCGGGTCGCCCGGGCCCGACCAGGGCTACGCGCTGGCGCTGGCCGAGCGCTTCGTCGACCAGCTGCGGCTGATGCCGGGCGAGCACGCCGACGACGCGGTGGCCGGGGCCCTGGCCGTGGCCCTGCGGCGGGCGTCGATGTTCGGCCGGGCCCCGGTCGTCTACGACCTCGAGCTGGCCTACACCCTCTGGGGCTACCTGGGCGACGCGCCCCCCGACCTGGTCGAGTTCCGCACGGCGACGCTCAAGGGGGCGGCGCACGACTACTGGGTGCAGCGTGGCGCGGCCGACAAGGTGAGGGAGCCGACGCTGCGCCTCACCCCGGCCCAGGTCCGGGCCCAGCTGACGAGCTGGCGGAGCCTGTTCGAGTGAGGGCCCGTCGGCGGTGAGCGTCGACCTCCTGGAGATCCCTGCCGGGCCGTTCACCTTCACCGCCCACGCCGCCGGCCCGGCAGACGGCCGCCTGGTCGTGCTCCTCCACGGGTTCCCCCAGAGCTCGTTCCAGTGGCGCCACCAGATGGCAGTCCTGGCCGCCGCCGGCCACCGGGCGGTGGCGTTCGACCAGCGCGGGTACTCCCCCGGCGCCCGGCCCGACGGCGTCGAGCACTACCGGGCCGAGCACCTGGTGGCCGACGTCCTGTCCGTGGTGGACGAGCTGGGCGGGCACCGCTTCGACGTCGTCGGCCACGACTGGGGCGGCGCCGTCGCCTGGCTGGTCGCCGCCCGCTACCCCCAGCGGGTGCGCACCCTCACCGCCGTGTCCATGCCCCACCCGGCCGCCTTCGCCGCCGCCCTGCTCGGGGGCGACGAGGAGCAGTCGTCCAAGTCGGCGTACATCGCCGTCCTGCGGGCCCAGGGGGCGGCCGAGCTGCTGCTGGCGGGCGACGGCGAGGGGCTGCGACGGGTGTTCGCCGCCACCGGCCACCCCGATCCCGAGGCCGGCACCGGCGAGTACCTGAAGGTCCTGTCGCAGCCCGGCGCCCTCACCGCCGCCCTCAACTGGTACCGGGCGCTGTCGGAGCACGACGTGGCCGGGCTGACCGGCCGGCTCCGCCCGGTGACGGTGCCCACCCTGTACGTGTGGGGCGAGGACGACGCCGCCCTGGGGCGGGCGGCCGCCGAGGCGAGCGGCGACCACGTGGAGGGCCCCTACCGCTTCGTGGCGCTGCCCGGCGTCGGCCACTGGATCCCCGAGGAGGCGCCCGGCCTGCTCGGCGACCTGCTCCTGGAGCACCTGGCCGCCCACTCCTGACCCTGGTGCACACTGGCGGCGTGCAGCCCGCCCTCCCCACCGACGAGCAGCGCCAGTTCCGGGCCGTGCTGCGGCGGTTCTGCGAGGACAGGATCGCGCCCCGGGCGGCCGGCGTGGACGAGCGGGGCGAGTTCCCGTGGGAGAACTTCCACGACTGCGCGTCCCTCGACCTGCCCGCGCTGGGGGTGCCGGCCGAGTACGGCGGGGCGGGAGCCGACTCGGTCACCCAGGCCATCATGATCGAGGAGCTGGCCCGGGCGTGCGCCTCGACCAGCCTCATGATGCTGATCTCCAAGCTGGGCATGACCCCGGTCATCAACTGGGGCAGCGAGCAGCTCAAGCAGGCCTACCTGCCCCGCATCGCCTCGGGCGAGATCCAGGCGTCGTACTGCCTGTCCGAGCCCGACGCCGGCTCGGACGTGGCGTCCATGTCCGCCCGCGCCGTGCGCGACGGCGACTCCTACGTGCTCAGCGGCGTCAAGTACTGGGTCACCAACGCCGGGATCTCCGACACCTACACGGTGTTCGCCAAGACCGACCCCGGCGCCGGCCACCGCGGCATCTCCTGCTTCCTCGTCGAGAAGGGGTGGGGGGTGCGCGTCGGCAAGCTGGAGAGGAAGCTCGGCGTGCGCGGGAGCCCCACCGGCGAGGTGATCCTCGAGGACGTGCGGGTGCCGGCGTCGCACCTCGTCGGCGAGGAGGGGCAGGGCTTCTACATCGCGAGGGCGACCCTCGACCGCAGCCGCCCCACCATCGGGGCCCAGGCGGTGGGCATCGCCCAGGGCGCCATCGACTACGCGGCGGCGTACGTCAGGCAGCGCCGCCAGTTCGGCCGCCCGGTGGCCGAGTTCCAGGGCCTCCAGTTCATGCTGGCCGACATGGCCATGCGCACCGAGGCGGCCCGGGGGCTGGTCTACCGGGCGTGCGCGCTGATCGACGGGGACGACCCGGCCGAGGACCTGTCGATGGCCGGCGCCATGGCCAAGTGCTTCGCGTCGGACGTCGCCATGGCCGTCACCACCGACGCCGTCCAGCTCCTGGGCGGCTACGGCTACACCCGGGACTTCCCCGTCGAGCGCATGATGCGCGACGCCAAGATCACCCAGATCTACGAGGGCACCAACCAGATCCAGCGGGTCGTCATCGCGAAACGGTTGCTGCAGTAGTCCCCTCATGTCGAAGCGCTCGGGGCTGCGACTGCACCAGGTCGAGGCGATCGACGACAGCGACGTCGACGTTCCGGTGGAGAGCGTGGCCCGCTACGCCGCCGCCGTCGGCCTCCATCTGCCGAGCGCCTGAGCGGGTCGGTGCCCCGCCGGCTCTGGTATCGGGT
>JBKHXC010000394.1:0-4809 GCA_046566225.1 Acidimicrobiia bacterium | reverse complement strand
TTGAACGACAGGTTCAGCCGCAGCGTCCAGACCACGTCGACGGGGCCGTCGGCCAGCGCGGCGAGCGCCAAGCTCTTGGTCGCCTGGTCCACGGCGACCACCACGGCGGCGGCGGTGCCGCCCCACGCCAGCAGGCGGGACGGGCGGCGCAGAGCGGGGGCGCTCAGCGCCGGGACAGGCCCCCGCTCTTGCACGCCACGCACAGGCGGGCGTGGGGCAGCGCCTTGAGGCGGGCCCTGGGGATGGGCTGGCCGCAGCCCTCGCACCGGCCGTAGGTGCCGGCGCCGATCTTGGCGATGGCATGGTCGATCTCGTCCACCGCCGACCGGGCCTGGGCCGACAGGGCGAGGTCCCGCTCACGGTCGATGTTCGCCGTGCCGCCCTCGCCCGACTCGTCGTCGAACTGGATGTCGCCCGGCTCCATCTCCTGGGCCATCTGGTCGGCCTGCTCCTTGAGCGAGGCGGCCTGCTCCTCGTAGACCGACCGCTCCTGCTCGAGGAGGGCGAGCTGCTCCCGGAGGAACTTGTCGGCCGGCGCCTTCTCCCTGGCGGGCGCCTTCTTGGCCCCCTTGGCCGCCGGGGCGCCGGCCTCGGCCGCCTCCTTGGCCCGCGCCTTTCCCTTCTCGGCGGCCGCGACCTTCCTTCCGAGGTCCTTGGCGGCGTCGACGGCTTTGGCGGTTCTGGTCAACCGAGGTCTCCGGCTCGTCGGGTGGGTTGGGGACCGTACCATGCGCCCCGCGCGGGGGGAAGGCCCTAACGAACGCCGTGGACCGGCCCCGCATTCCCGGCCACGCCGGCCGGCCCGGCCCAGCTCCGGACGGCCTCCGTCGGGCGTCGCGATCCCTAGAGTGACCTGGTGCCGCCGTACCCGGACGTCCCCCGCCAGCCCGACCTGCCCGCACTGGAGCAACGGGTCCTGGACTTCTGGGCGGCCGACGACACCTTCCGGGCGTCGATCGACCAGCGCCCGGCGGGCGACGACGAGTTCGTCTTCTACGACGGCCCGCCGTTCGCCAACGGCCTGCCCCACTACGGCCACCTGCTCACCGGCTACGTGAAGGACGCCGTGCCCCGGTACCAGACCATGCGGGGCCGGCGGGTCGACCGCCGGTTCGGGTGGGACTGCCACGGGCTGCCGGCCGAGATGGAGGCCGAGAAGGAGCTGGGCATCAGCGGCCACGTGGAGATCACCGGCTACGGCATCGACCGGTTCAACCAGGCGTGCCGCACGTCGGTGCTGCGGTACACCAAGGAGTGGGAGGCCTACGTCACCCGCCAGGCCCGGTGGGTCGACTTCTCCCGCGACTACAAGACCCTCGACCTGCCGTACATGGAGAGCGTCCTGTGGGCGTTCAAGCGCCTCTGGGAGAAGGGCCTGGTCTACGAGGGCTACAAGGTCCTCCCCTACTGCTGGGAGTGCGAGACCCCCCTGTCCAACTTCGAGACCCGCCTGGACGACGCCTACCGCCCCCGCGTCGACCCGGCCGTCACGGTGCGGTTCCGGCTGGACACGGGCGAGGACGCCCTGGTGTGGACGACCACGCCGTGGACCCTGCCGTCCAACCTGGCCCTGGCCGTGGGGCCCGACGTGGAGTACGCGGTGCTGGAGGGGACCGACGGCCGGCGCACCATCGTGGGCGCGGCCCGGGCCGGTGCCTACGCCGAGGACCTGGCCGGCGCCCGGCGGGCCGGCTCGGTCCGGGGCGCCGACCTGGTGGGCCGGTCCTACTCGCCGCTGTTCCCCTTCTTCGCCGGCACGGCGGGCGCCTTCCGGGTCCTCCCCGCCGACTTCGTCAGCACCGAGGAGGGCACGGGCATCGTCCACATCGCCCCCGGCTTCGGCGAGGACGACCAGCGCCTGGGCGAGGCCAGCGGGATCCCCGTCGTGGTCCCCGTCGACATCCACGCCCGCTTCACCGCCGAGGTGCCGCCCTACCAGGGCCTCCAGGTGTTCGACGCCAACCCCCGCATCGTGGAGGACCTGGCGGCGGCCGGCGCGCTGGTGCGGGAGGAGCGCTACGAGCACAGCTACCCCCACTGCTGGCGCACCGACACCCCGCTGGTGTACCGGGCCATCGGCTCCTGGTTCGTCGAGGTCACCGCCATCAAGGAGCGGGCCCTCGAGCTCAACCGCCGGCAGATCACCTGGGTGCCCGAGCACATCCGCGACGGGGCGTTCGGCAAGTGGCTGGAGAACGCCCGCGACTGGTCGATCTCCCGCAACCGTTTCTGGGGCTCGCCCATCCCGGTGTGGAAGAGCGACGACCCGGCGTTCCCGCGCGTGGACGTCTACGGCAGCCTGGACGAGATCGAGCGCGACTTCGGCGTGCGCCCCGCCGACCTCCACCGGCCCGGCATCGACGGCCTGACCCGCCCCAACCCCGACGACCCGTCGGGCCGCTCGACGATGCGGCGCGTCGAGGAGGTGCTCGACTGCTGGTTCGAGTCGGGGTCCATGCCCTACGCCCAGGTCCACTACCCGTTCGAGTCGGCGGAGTGGTTCGAGTCCCACTTCCCGGCCGACTTCATCGTCGAGTACGTGGGCCAGACGCGGGCGTGGTTCTACAACCTGCACGTGCTGGGCACCGCCCTGTTCGACTCGGCGCCGTTCCGCACCTGCGTGGTCCACGGCGTGATCCTGGGCGACGACGGGCGCAAGGCGTCCAAGCGCCTGCGCAACTACGTCGACCCCGAGGAGATGTTCGCCACCTACGGGGCCGACGCCGTGCGCTGGTTCCTGCTCTCGTCGGCCGTGCTGCGGGGCCAGGACCTGATGTTCACCCGGGCCGGCGTCGAGGACGCCGTGCGCCGGGTCATCCACCCGGTGTGGAACGCCTGGCACTTCTTCACCCTCTACGCCAACGCCGACGGCCGGCGGGCCGAGTGGCGGGCCGACGCGCCGGGTGTGCTGGACCGCTACGCCCTCGCCAAGGGCGCCCAGCTGGTGCACGACGTCACCGCCCGGATGGACGCCTACGACCTGGCCGGCGCGTGCGGGGCGATCGACGCCTTCCTCGACGCCCTCACCAACTGGTACATCCGCCGCTCCCGGGACCGGTTCTGGCGGGGCGACGCTGACGCCTTCGACACCCTGCACACGCTGCTGGAGGTCCTGTGCCGCACGGCGGCGCCCCTGCTGCCGCTGGTCACCGAGGACGTCTACCGGGGCCTGACCGGGCGGCGCAGCGTGCACCTCCGGGACTGGCCGGCGGCCGGCGAGCTGCCGGCCGACCCCGACCTGGTGGCCGCCATGGACCGGGTGCGCGAGGTGTGCTCGGCCGGCCACTCGGTCCGCAAGGGGCGCGGCCTGCGGGCCCGCCTGCCGCTGGCGTCGCTGACCGTCGCCGCCCCCGACGCCCCCGCCCTGGAGGGCTACCGGTCCCTGATCGCCGACGAGCTCAACGTGAAGGAGGTGCGCCTCACGACCGACGTCGGCACCCTGGCCGAGCTGCGCCTCCAGGTCGTGCCCGCCGTGCTCGGGCCCCGGGCCGGCGCCGCGGTCCAGGGCATCATCCGGGCCGTGCGCGAGGGGCGGTGGGCCCGGCGCCCGGACGGCTCGGTCGAGGTCGAGGGCCGGGTGCTGGCCGACGACGAGTACACGCTGCGCCTGGTGCCCCGCGACCCCTCGGCGGCCCGGGCCCTGCCCGGCGAGGCGGGGATGGTGGCGCTGGACGTGCGCCTCACCCCCGAGCTGGAGGCGGAGGGCCTGGCCCGCGACGTGGCCCGCCTGGTGAACGAGGCGCGCAAGGACGCCGGCCTGCACGTCTCGGACCGCATCGCGCTGGCCGTCACCGCCCCCGCCGACGTGGCCGCCGCCGTCGACGCCCACCGCGCCTTCGTGGCCGAGCAGTCGCTGGCCACCGCCGTGGAGGTCGGCGAGGACGGCGGAGACGGCGACGGCGACGGGCCCGCCTACGAGCTGGCCGACGGGCGGTCCGTGCGGGTCAGGGTCGAGCGGGCGTAGCGCCGAGCCCTACGGCGTGCGCTTGCGCGCCGGCGTCTTCTTGGCGACCGCCTTCTTGGCGACCGCCTTCTTGGCCGCCGGCGGCGCCTGGGCCGCCTTGGCGGCGCTCCGCCGCCCGGCCGACTTGGTGCCGGGCGAGGCGGCGGCCGCCTTCTTGGCGCCACGGCCCCCTGCCGCCCTGGCCGGCTGCGCCTTGGCCAGCGGGACCTTCGCCACCGGGGCGGCCTTCTTGGCCGCGCCCGTGCGGGCCGGCGCCTTCTTGGCGGGCGCCCGCTTGGCCGCCGCCTTCTTGGCCGCCGGGCGGGACGGCGCCGGGGTCACCACCGGCTGGGGGGCGGGGGGCGGCGCCCCGCCGTCGTCCACCGGCACCTCCTCGAACATGTCGTCGATGTACTCGAGGATCTCCAGGCGGTTGCGGCCCCGCTCCTCGCGGGCGGCGACCATGTCGAGCTCGTCGTCGTCGAGGTCGTCGAGCATGGCGATGACCTCGTCGGTCGACAGCTGGTCGTAGTCCTCGATGGGGAAGTCGTCGTCGGTGCGGCCGGCGCCCGCCGGCACCGGCTCGGGCTCGGCGGCGAGAGGCTCGGGCTCGCCGGCCGCCGCCTCCAGCTCGTCGATGCGAAGGTCGATGCGCCTGATGACGGTGGCCCGGTTCTTGCCCCGCTCCTCGCGCTCGCGCACCAGGTCGAGCTCGTCGAGCCCCAGGTCGGGGAGGCGGTCGACGACCTGGCTGGCGCGCAGCGAGTCGTAGCCGGGGATCGGGAAGTCCTCGTCGTCGGGCTCGGGCTCGGGCTGGCGGGCCGGGGCGAAGCCGGCGGCCGCCGGCTGGCGCTCGGCGGGCTCGG
>JBKHXC010000393.1:0-2435 GCA_046566225.1 Acidimicrobiia bacterium | reverse complement strand
GACGCCGACGAGGCGCGGGGCGTCGCCCGGGCCCTGCGGCGGGCCCACCGGCCCGGCGTCCCGTGGTCCCGGCTGGCCGTGCTGGCCCGCACCAACGCCCAGCTGGTGCTCATCGACGAGCACCTCCGGGCGGCCGGCATCCCCTGCCGGTCCGGCGGCGGGGGCCTGCTGCTGCGCCTGCCCGAGGTGCAGACGGCGCTGGACCACCTCCGCTCCCTCCCGGCCTCCACCCCGTTGGCGTCGCGCCTCACCGACGTGGAGGCGGCGGCCGCCGAGGGGGGCGCCGAGGAGCGGCGGGCCAACCTGGAGGCGCTGGTCCGCATGGGCCACGACTACGCGGCGCTGGACGGGGCGGCCACGGTGGACGGCTTCGTGGCCTGGCTGGCCGCCGGCGACCGGGGCGACGGCGCCGGCGCCGGCAGCCCGGCCGACGCCGTCGAGCTGGCCACCTTCCACCGGGCCAAGGGCCTGGAGTGGCCGGTGGTGTTCGTGACCGGGCTGGAGAAGGGGCTGGTCCCCATCGGGCACGCCACGACCCCGGCGGCCGAGGCCGAGGAGCGGCGCCTGCTGCACGTGGCCCTCACCCGGGGGGTCGACGAGGTGCACGTGAGCTGGGCCGAGCGGCGGAGGTTCGGGTCGTCGTCGGTCGCCCGGGCGCCGTCGCCGCTGCTGGCCGCCGTCGAGGAGGCGGTGGCCGCCATGGCGGCGGGAGGCGAACCCGGCCAGTGGAAGGAGCGGCTGGCGGCCGAGCGGGCCCGCCTCCGGGCCCTGCCCGGTGCCGGGCCGGCCGGCCGGCGGGGACCGGGCGCCAACGCCGACCCGGGCGTGTGGGAGGCGCTCAGGGCGTGGCGGGCGGCGGCCGCCCAGGCGTCGGGCGTGCCCGCCTACGTGATCTTCCACGACGCCACCCTGGCGGCGGTGGCCGAGGCCCGCCCCACCACCCGGGCCGAGCTGCTGGCCCTGCCCGGGCTGGGGCCCGTCAAGGCCGACCGCTACGGCGACACCCTCCTCGCCGTGCTCGCCGCCTGCGGCTCGTAGCGCCCCACCGGCCGTCCGGCGCTGAACAGGGGTTGACTCGCGGTGCCAACAGGCGCGACAACAACGACATGCGCACCTTCCTGTGGCCGGCTGAGGACGGATGGCCCTACCCCGACACCGGACCGGAGGTCGCCGACCCCCAGAGCGAGATCGACGAGGACCTGCTCGACCTCCACGCCCGGTCCCCCCACCTTTTTGCCGCCCTCGACCCCGTGGAGCGCCAGGTCATCACCCGGCACTACGGGCTCGACGGCTGCCAGCCGTGCTCCATGAAGCAGCTCCACAACGAGACCGGGATGTCCCGGGCCGAGCTGCGCGACGCCCTGGGGTCGGGCCTGGGCAAGCTGCGCAGCCAGCTCCGGGGCTGAGGTGGCCGCCCCCCGCCCCGTGCCGCACTGGATGTCGATCGAGGTGCTCGACGGGTCGTCGGCGGCGTCGCTGTGGGCGCACTCCCACGGCGACGGCCTGGTCGAGGCCGCCCTCGCCTCGGGCGCCGTCGACTGGTCGTGGCACCACCACTCCTGGGGCGTCGTGCTCGAGGTGGCCTTCGAGGACGCCGAGGGTTGGGAGCGCTTCCGGCACCTCCACGGCGTGCGGGCCGCCCTCGACGCCGTGCCCGACCCCACCTTCGGCCTGATCATCTCCCGGGGCCGGGGGGGCAGCGCAGGCACCCGCGACCCCCGCCGCCCTCCCCTGCTGAGCGGCTCGGGGGCGGCCGCCCTGCCGCTGCCCGGCGAGCTGTTCGACGACGACCTCTGGCGGGGCCTCCCCGCCGACCTCGAGCGCCGGCGCCTGGCCGCCACCCGCTGACGGCCGGCCCTCAGTCGGCCACGTCGACCAGCAGGGGGGCGTGGTCGGAGGGCAGCTTTCCTTTGCGGGCGTTGCGGTCGACCAGGGCGAAGTTGACCCGGTCGGCCAGGGGCCTGGACACCAGCACCAGGTCGATGCGCATCCCCCGGTGGTTGTGGAAGTCGCCGGCCCGGTAGTCCCAGTAGGTGAACAGGCGGTCCTCGGGGCGCACCAGCCGGAAGGCGTCGACCAGGCCCCAGTCCCGGAGGTGGGCCAGCGCCGCCCGCTCGGGCCCGGTCACGTGCGTCGAGCTGGCGAAGGCCGCCGGGTCCCAGACGTCGCGGTCCTCGGGGGCGACGTTGAAGTCGCCGCACACCGCCACCGGCTGGTCGGGGCGGGCGGTGGTCTCCAGGTGCCGGCGCAGCCGCTCCAGCCACGACAGCTTGTAGGCGTAGTGCTCGCTGCCCACCGCCCGGCCGTTGGGCACGTAGACGCTGGTGACGTGGAGCGGCCCACACTGGGCGGAGGCCAGGCGCGGCTCGGGGTGGCCCTCGTGCTGGAGCGACACGTCGGTGAGCCCGACACGAGAGAGGATGGCGACGCCGTTC
>JBKHXC010000392.1:0-6237 GCA_046566225.1 Acidimicrobiia bacterium | reverse complement strand
GCAGCCTGCGGCCCACCGAGGAGGTGGTGCCCATCATCGATTGATCACCCAGTGCGGTCGGTGGCCCGGGAAGGGGGGTCAGTTTTCGACCGGTGGAAAGGGGTCAGTTTTCGGGCGGTGTTGACAGGCCCGACCAACAACCAGCGTCAGGCCATCACCTGGCTGCGGTCCAGAGCTTCAAGGGCGCCGGCGTCCGCTCAGGGTTCGAGTACGGGCGATCACACCGGCGTATGTGTCACACCCCCTCATCACACTGGCCCGGTCAGTCATTGCCGGACAGAAGGGCGATCTGGGGTGGAGACGGAGAGGTTCGAGAGGCTGGTGGTGGTCATGGCGGCCATGGGCGCAGGCGACAAGGCGGCGATGTTCTCGCTGTACCGCGAGTTCGGGGTCCACCTGGCCGCCTTCATGCGCAGGGAGCTGCGGCGCCTCGGGGTCGAGGACCCGGGGCCGGACGAGGTGGACGGCATGGTGATCGACGCCTGCTTCGCCCTGTTCGACTGCGCCGCCGCCTGGAGCCCGGCGGGTGGCGCCCTGCCCTGGACGTGGGCGGGGCGGCGCCTGGCCGCGGTGGCGTCGAGCTGGGTGGGCCAGCACGCCGACCAGCTCGACACCGCCCGCATGGAGGTGGACGCCGAGCACGGTCGGGTGGCGCCGCCGCCGGCCGCCGCCGACGAGGCCGAGCTGGACGTGCTCTCTCGCATGGCGGGCGGGCACGCCGGCTGCGCCCTCGTCCTGGCGGCGCTCGAGCGGGTGGCCAGCCCCCGGGACCAGGCCATCGTCCTGGAGCTGCGCTCCCAGAGCGCGGCCGGCGACCCCTCCCCGGCGCTCACCGTGGCCCGCCGCCACGACGTGAGCGCCGAGGTGGTCCGTCAGGCGGCCTGCCGGGTGCGGGCCCGTCTCGGCCGCCTGGCCGCCGAGGAGCGGCGCTTCGCCGCGCTGGCCGGCCTTCCCATCGTGGCATGAGCGACGCGAGGGAACCGCTGACGTCGCTCGAGGGCCTGGGCGGGGACCGGCAGCTGGCGCGGACCCGCCACCCGACGAGCCGGCGCCGCCCGGACCTGGCCCGCATGACGGCTCGGCTGGTCGCCCGGCTGGCGTCGGAGGGCCACCCCTGGCCCGACTTCGCCGCCGCGGTCATTGCCGAGCGCGGTCGGTCGGGGCTGGATCGGCAGGCCTTCGCCGGCCTGCTCGGGGTGAGCGAGGAAACGCTGGCCGGCGTCGAGGAGGGCGCACTCGGGGATTCACGGCCACGGCCGGCGCCGCCGGTGGTGCTGGGACCGGGCCGGCGCGGCCGTAGGAGACCGGCGTCGAACGGGTCGGCCGCTGATGCGGCCGGGCCCTGACCGCCGGCCGCTCGCCGCCGCCCGGCGGGGGGAGCCGGGCTCCAGCGCGGTCACCCCGCACCGCGGGCAGATGGGCACCCGGTCGACGTCCGCCTCGCCCCGGTCGCTCACGGCCCTGACGCCGGTCACGGCGGGGCCGTACCCGAGGGCATGGCCGACAAGCGCTGCCGTCGTCATGGGACGCCGGGTCGCACGCTCCACCTGATCGACATCGAGAACCTGGTCCGAGGATCGGGTGCCACTCCCGCGGAGGTTGCCGGCGCGCTGGCCGCCTACCGCGCCGCGGTGGCCATCGGGCCCGGTGACCACGTGGTGATCGCCAGTGGCCGTCGCCTCCTCATGGCCGCCGGCCTGGCCTGGCCCGGGGCGCGGCTCCTCCTGGGCGCCGGCGTCGACGGCGCCGACCTCGCCCTGCTCGACGCCTCCCCGCCCGCCGCCGTCGCCGCTGCCTACGACCGGGTGGTGATCGGCAGCGGGGACGGGATCTTCGCCACCCGGGCGGCCGAGCTGCGCCGGGCCGGAGTGGTGGTGGCCGTGGTCAGCCTGGCCACGTCCCTGGCCGTCGACCTGCGCGTCAGCGCCGGCCTCGTGCGCCGGCTGCCGGCGACGGCGCCGGCCTGACCGGGACCCAGGGGGCTCCCTGGGTGGGTCCCCGGTTCGAGGGGGCGCTCGGGTACTTGCTGTGCGTGCACGGGGACCAGACCCGCAAGGACAGCTCGAATCTCGTACGTCTCGCACCTGTTCGGCGTGGCGTCGCTGGTGCTCAGTGACGGGGGTGACGAGGACGAGGCCTTCGCCGCCCTGCTCCACGACGCCGTGCAGGACAGGGCGGAGCCCCGCGCCTGGAGGAGATCCGCCGGGGCTTCGGCGAGCGCGCGCGTGGGCGGCGGGGCCTCAGGCACGGGCCCGCTCGGCGCTCGAGCGTGGGAACGGGTCACGATGACCACCCTCGATCAGGACGAGCGTGACGCCTTTCGCAGCTTCTGCCAGCCGAACCAGGCGGCAGCCGCCACCAGCACGAGAGCGATCAGCAGAGCCCAGGCCAGGCCCTCGAGGACCGCCCCGACACCGAACACGACGGCCAACACCACGAGAATGACGAGCAGTGTCATGGCAGGACCGGTACCCGAACGGAGCTCCGGTGACCCGTGCCCACGCACAGGTCGAACCTCCCGTGTACGCCAACGGCCACGTGCGGCATGCACGCCGCCAGTGCCCGCCGCCGGCCACGTCCCGACGGCAGTGCCCCCGGCAGGCCCGACGGCGCCGGCTCGCAGGGCTCGACCGGCACCGACCGGGCCGGCCAGACCCCCGCCGCCGGCCACGCGCCGGGCTCCGTCCCCGCCGGGCCGCCGGCCGAGGCGCCTCCGGCCGGCACCGGCTCGCAGGGCTCCACCGGCACCGACGCCGCGACCGGGACCCCGGCCGCCGACCACGTGCCCAGCTCCATCCCCCGCCGCGCCTCCCTCCGGCGCCGGCCGGCCGTAGCCACAGCCGCTTCGCCGAGGAAGGGCCCGCCGCTCCGGCTGCGGGCCCTTCTTCGCGTCGCGCCGCGGCGCCGGCCTCGCAGGTGGCCAGGTCCGTCAATCGGCGGCGTGGCTCAGGGGATCTGCACCGGGATCTCGCGCACGTCCTGGCGTGAGCCGTCGCGGGCCGACGCCACGAAGGTCACGATCGCCCCGAGCCCGCGGTTGGGCGTCTCGAAGGCGATGGTGGCGTCGAAGTTCCCCCTGGTGCCCGACCCCGAGGTGGCCGTCACCGTCTCCTCGGCCACCACCAGGCCCCGGGCGTCGAGGACCTCGACGGCGAACGTCGCCTCGAAGACGTTCGCCGACCCCGAGAGGCGGGCCGGGCTGGTGACCGGCTCACGCATACGCGGCTGCTCGAGCAGGACGGGCGGGAGGACGCCGGCGTCGCCGAAGGACCCGCCGAACTCGAAGTCGCCGCGCGTCAGGGGCTCCTCCACCAGGAGCCCTTCGCCGCCCAGGGCGTCGACGTCCTCCCCGTCAATGGCGAAGCGGACGGCGTCCACCGAGGCGAACTGCGTGGCGGTGAACACCACCTGGGCCACCCGGGCCTGCATCGACAGCGATCCGCCGCCCGACTCGAACTCGGGCGAGAGGTCGACGCGGGCGACCGCCCCGTCGATCGTCACGCCGAGCAGACGCGTCCCTGCGGGGATCGCCGAGGTGATCCCGGCGTCGGCCTCGAACCGGCTGGGCCCCTCCAGCAGCGCCCGCAGCGCCTCGCCGGCCACGCCCTCGGTGGTCGGCTCCCGGCCCTCGCCGACGATCAGTTCCTGCCCGCGCAGCAGGTAGACCGAGACCGCCGCCCGCCGCTCGTCGGGGACCGTGGTGGTGGCTCCCGGGTTGGTGGTCACCGCCCCGGTCGTGGTGGTCGCTCCGCCGGCCCCGCCGGCCCCGTCGCCGCCGCCGCACGCAGCGAGCACGAGGACCAGGACGGCGACCAGGGCCGGCGGTCGACGGGACGACGTCATCAGTGGCGGGGCTCCCCGGGGTCGTCGGGCGGCGAGTTCGCCGCCGCCCGCCACCCTACGGGTCGCGCCCGGCGGCGGCCGCGTCGGCGCCCGGGGGCTTCCTACAGAGGCGGGAGCTGTTGGTTCAGGCCGATCAGGGGGCGCAGCGGGTCGCCCCGCTCGGCGAGCCGGTCCAGCACGGTGCGGATCGTCCAGCGGTCGGAGCGCAGCTCGTCGTCGTCCAGCTCGTCCCAGTCGATGGGGACCGACACCGGGGCACCGGGCGCCGGCCGGGCGGAGAAGGGCGCGACCAGCGTCTTGTTGCGGGCGTTCTGCGTGTAGTCCAGCCGGGCCAGGCCCCTGCGCTCCGACTTCGTCCACTCCCACGACACCATCTCGGGCACGGTGCGGCCGATGGCCCGGGAGACCGACTCGACCCACGACCGGGTCTGGGCGAAGGTGCAGCCCGCCCCGATCGGCACCCACACCTGGATGCCGCGCTTGCCGGTCACCTTCGGACGTCCCTCGACGGCCAGGTGGGCGAGGGCCGTCCGGTAGAGGCGGGCCAGCACCAGCAGCTCGTCCCACGAGGTGGTCGGGCCGGGGTCGATGTCGATGAGCGCCCACGTCGGCTGGAGTGGGTCGCCGACCGAGGAGGTCCAGGGGTTCAGCTCCACCGCCCCGTAGTTCGCCAGCCACACGAGCGCCGGAACGCTGTCGGCCACGAAGTACCACTGCGTCTCGCCGGGATCGGCGTCGTCGTGGTGCCACCGGGTGAGCCAGCCCGGCGCGTGCGAGGGCACCTCCTTGTGCCAGAAGCCGGGGCGGTCGACGCCGTCGGGGTAGCGGTGCAGGTTCACCGGGCGGTCCCAGAGGTACGGCAGCATCCAGGGGCCGGCGAGGGCGGCGTAGCGGATCAGGTCACGCTTGGTCACCGGGGGATCGCCGGGGCGGGGCGGGAACAGCACCTTGTCGAGGTTCGTCAGCCGCAGGGAGCGGCCTTCGAGCTCCCACTCGCCCTGGGTGCCGAGGGCGTCGAGCACCGCCAGGGCGTCCTCGCCGGGAGGGGACCAGGCCGGCACCTCGACCCGCAGCGTCTGCTCGGCACGGTCGGCAGGGAGGTCCGACCGCCACAGCGACTCGGGGGCCGCCGCGACCTCGTCGTTGGTCCGGCCGCTCTTCACCGACCGCGGCAGCGCCTCGGGGTCCCAGCCGTCCACCGCGTACTCGTCGTGCTTGTGGAGCAGCAGCCACTGCTCCTTTCCTGACGGCGCCGGCGAGCGGTCGGTGCGCACGAGGACGAACCGGCCCCGGAGCTTCTCGCCCTCCAGGTCGAAGTGCAGCTCGCCATCGGCGATGGCCCGGGCCGCGTCCGGCTCCTTCCCCGGGGACCACCGTCCCCAGTCCCACACGATCACGTCGCCCCCGCCGTACTCGCCCTTGGGGATCACGCCCTCGAACTGGAAGTACTCCATCGGATGGTCCTCCACGTGCACGGCCTGCCGCCGCACGCGAGGGTCGAGGGTGGGCCCCTTGGGCACCGCCCAGCTCGCCAGCACGCCGTCCACCTCGAGGCGCAGGTCGTAGTGGAGCCGGCGGGCGCGGTGGCGCTGCACCACGAACCGCCCGCCCGGTCCCGGCGCCGGCTGGGGGGCGGCGCCGGCCGGTTCCGGGGTGGCGCCGAAGCGCCGCTTCCTCCGGTAGGCCTCCAGGCGGTCGTCATTCGCCGGCATGGGCACCCCCTACCCCGGCGCCGGCCGGCCGTCGCCTCGCCGTCCGAGGCGGGCGCCCGTCGCCCACCCTCCGGCAAGGGCGGCGACGGCGGCCGCACCGGCAGTGCCCAGCGGGCCCCGAGGTCCGGACGGGCCCCGACCCCCGGTTGGGCGGCTGGCGCCCCCGCCGCCCGGCGGTCACCACGACCCCTCGACAATCCCCGACCACGGCTGCACACTGGTCCCACCGACGAGAGGGGGCAAGGGCATGGCCAAGTACCTCGTTGTTGCCTCGTACACCACCCCGGGCATCAAGGGCGTCATCGCCAAGGGAGGGAGCGCCCGCCGGGAGGCGATCGAGAAGATGGTCGCTGAACTGGGCGGCCACGTGGAGAGCTTCTACTTCGGCTTCGGCGACGGGGACGCGTTCGTGATCGTGGACCTGCCCGACAACGCCACCGCCGCCGCCGTCAGCCTGGCGGTCGGAGCCAGCGGGATGGCCAGTACCAGGACCACGGTGCTGCTGACCCCCGAGGAGGTCGACCGGGCGGCGGCGACCAGCGTCAACTACGCCCCTCCGGGCTCGTAGCGCCGTCGATCACCCACGCCGAGCCCGGCGGTCGCGTCGCGTCTCGGCGGCCGGCGCGCTCCGGGTGTTCCCCGGGGTCGGCGGTGCCCCCCGCCGCACGGGGCTACCGCCCGA
>JBKHXC010000391.1:0-1513 GCA_046566225.1 Acidimicrobiia bacterium | reverse complement strand
GGTACAGCCACCGGAAGCCGGCGCCGGCCGGCCCCTGGTCGCCGAGGGCGAGCACGAGGCCGAGCGCCCCCGACCCGGCGACCACCGCGACCAGGCGCCTGGTCGCCCCCCCGGCGCCCCAGCCCCGGGCCGCCCCAGCTCCGGCGACCACCACGACGGCGGCCCAGAACAGCGGCCACCCCGGCACGTCGTCCTTGGGCAGCGAGACCTCCTGGCGCCAGAACCCGTGGAGCCCGGCGACGTTGCCGATCAGGCCGACGGGGCCGTCGCCGGTGGTGCGGTAGGCGGCCAGGTCGGCGGGGCCCACCTCCACCGGCGGCGGCCGGCCGATGGCGGGCAGGACGAGGTAGGCGTTGGCCACCACGACCACCGCCGCCAGCCCGGCCAGCCAGGCGGCGGTCCGGCGCGACGGCCGGGTGGCGACCATCACCGCGCAGACGGCGGCCACCAGCCAGGCGAAGTGGGGGGCCAGGGCGACGAGCAGGGTGACCCACAGCACGGGGCGCAGGCGGGCGGCCACCCCGCCGGCCTCCTCGGCCCGCAGCAGCGACCGGACCGCGAGGGGGAGGAGGGCGTAGGCGAGGAGGAAGGCGACGTGCCCGGCGAAGACCCGGTCGAACACGAACGGGTTGACGGCGTAGAGCAGGCCGGCGGCGACCCGCCGGGTGCCCGGCCCCCGGACCAGCGCACCCGCCGACAGGCCGGCGCCGAACAACCCGGCGGCGATCGGGAGCCATCCGAGCACCGAGTGCCCGATCATCTCGCCGAGCGCCCAGGCGGCCAGCGAGAAGGGCACGGCGGCGGTGAGGCCGCCGTCGAGCCCCCACAGGGCGGCGGGTGGCGGCACGTGGGGCCCCCGGTTCCAGTCGAGGAGGAACAGCCACCCCTCCCGCAGGAAGGGCGCGCAGATGGCCAGCGCCGCCGCCGCCGCCACCGAAACCGTGGCGACCGCCGCCCGCCGGGACGTTTCGTCCCCCTCGCCCACCCGGCTAGAGTCGGGCGGATCGGTCATTGGGGAGTAGTTCGCAGCAGGAGCGGCCGGTGACGGGTCCAATCCGGGCAAGGCTACGGGGCGCCACCGCGTCGTCCCTGGCCGGTGGCGGTGGGCTGGTGCTCTTCGTCACCCTCACCGTGGTCAACGGGTCGAACTTCCTGTTCCACGCCGTCATCAGCCGCCGGCTGGAGCCCGCCCTCTACGGCGGGCTGAGCGCCCTGCTCATCATGCTGCTGGTGCTGACCGTGCCGGTGAGCGCCCTCCAGCTGGCCATCACCCGCCGGGTGGCCGCCCGGCGGGAGGCGGGGCAGGGACCGGGCAGCGTGGTGATCGGACCGCTGCTGGGCGACGCCGTGCTGTGGGGCGTGGCCCTGAGTGGGGCGCTGGTGCTCGCCGCGCCGGTGGTGCAGTCGTTCCTCCACCTCCCGACGCTGTCGTCGGCGGTGATGCTCGGCGTCTACGTGCTGCCCGCCGCCATCGCCCTGATCCCTCGGGCCGTCCTGCTCGGCCAGCTGCGGT
>JBKHXC010000390.1:0-1959 GCA_046566225.1 Acidimicrobiia bacterium | reverse complement strand
CCGTGCGGGCGGTGGCCGAGCGGATCTGGTACCCGGTGTGGGACGCCGGCGTCGGCCTCGACCACAGCGTGCGCACCGTCAAGGAGGCCCTGGCGGTGGCCGACGACGACCTGAAGGCCGCCCTGGGCCTGCTCGACGCCCGGCTGGTGGCCGGCGACCCGGCGCTGGCCGCCGACCTGGCCGAGCGGGCCCGCCGCCAGTGGGCCAGGCGGGCGGGCCGCGTCCTGCCGGCGCTGGCGGCGGCGGTGGCCGGGCGCCACGCCCGCTTCGGGGAGGTGGCGTTCCTCCTCGAGCCCGAGCTGAAGGAGGGCCGCGGCGGGCTGCGCGACGTCCACGCCCTGCGGGCCGCCGCCCTGGCCACCCCGGTGGTCGACCCGGACCTGGAGGCGCTGCTCGTCGCCCACGACGTCGTGCTGTCGGTGCGGGTCGAGCTGCACCGCCGGGCCGGCAAGGCCCTCGACCGGCTGCTGCTCCAGGAGCAGGACGGGGTGGCCGCCGCCCTCGGCTACGTCGGCGCCGACGCCCTCATGGCCGACGTGGCCGCCGCCGGCCGCACCATCGCCTTCGCCGGCGACGACGCCTGGCGCCGGCTGGCGTCGGCCCGGGCCGGCCCCAAGGGCCGCACCACGGGGCGGGACCGGCCCCTGGGACCGGGGCTGGCCCTGCGCGACGGCGAGGTGGCCCTGGCCGCCGGCGCCGACCCCGGCGACCCCTCGCTCGTGCTGCGGGCCGCCTCGGCGGCCGCCGAGGCCGGCGCCGTGCTGGCCCGCGACGCCCTCGACCGCCTGGCGGCGGGGGCGCCGGCCATGCCCGACCCCTGGCCGGCCGCCGCCCGCACCGCCCTGGTCACGCTGCTGGGCACCGGCCCGGCGGCCGTACCGGTGCTGGAGGCACTCGACCAGCGGGGCCTGCTGGGGCGCGTGCTGCCCGAGTGGGAGGCCGTGCGCAGCAAGCCCCAGCGCAACGCCTACCACCGCTTCACCGTGGACCGGCACCTGTGCGAGGCGGCCGCCAACGCCGCCGCCCTCACCCGCCGGGTCGCCCGCCCCGACCTGCTGCTGGTGGGGACGTGGCTGCACGACATCGACAAGGGCTTCCCCGGCGACCACACCGAGGCGGGCGTGGAGGCGGTGGCGCGCATCGCCCCCCGCATGGGCTTCCCTCCCGGGGACGTGGAGGTGCTCGTCGCCATGGTGCGCCACCACCTCCTCCTGCCCGACGCCGCCACCCGGCGCGACCTCGACGACCCCGCCACCGTCGACGCGGTGGCCGCCGCGGTGGGCGACCGCGACCTGCTGGAGCTGCTGGCCGCCCTCACCGAGGCCGACAGCCTGGCCACCGGCCCGGCGGCGTGGGGCCCGTGGAAGGCGGGCCTGGTGGCCGACCTGGTCGCCCGCACCGCCCGGCGCCTGGCCGGCCACCACCTCGACGCCCCGCCCCCGCTGCCCACCCCGGCCCACCGGGCGGTGATGGCCGAGGGGCGGGTGTCGGTGTCGGTGGAGGGCACCACGGTCACCGTCGTCGCCCCCGACCGCCCGGGGCTGTTCTGCCGGGTGGCCGGCGCCCTCGCCCTCCACGGGCTCGACGTCCGCTCGGCGGCGGCGGGGGGGGAGGGCGGCATGGCCGTGGAGGTCTTCGAGGTGGAGCCGGCCTACGGGACGACGCCGAGCTGGGCACGGGTGGCGGCCGACGTCGAGCTGGCCCTGGCCGGGCGGCTGTCGCTCGAGTCGCGCCTGGCCGACCGGGCCCGCGCCTACGCCGGGCGGCGGCGGGCGGCCGCCGCCCGCCCGCCCGAGCCGCGCGTGCTGTTCGACGACGAGGCGTCGGCCAGCGCCACCGTCGTCGAGGTCCGGGCGCCCGACGGCGTCGGGGTCCTCTACCGGATCACCCGGGCCCTGGCCGACTGCGACCTCGACGTGCGCACGGCCAAGGTGTCCACCCTGGGCCACGAGGTGGTCG
>JBKHXC010000389.1:0-17737 GCA_046566225.1 Acidimicrobiia bacterium | reverse complement strand
GGCACCGGCGGCTCCGGTGTCCTGCCGTCGAGGACGAGACCCTGGGTCTGTTCGTGCGGAGCTTCCGGGACCGGGGCCCCGAGCGCCAGCGCGAGGACTGATGCCCCCCGCTGCCCGGGCGGGTGAGGGGAGATGCCGGGCCGCGCCAGACTGGCGTGGTGGGCGACGCCCGTCGTGGTGCGGCGCCGGCACGGGGAGGAACCCGCCCGGGCACGGTGGGTATCCACGAATACTACAGGCTGTCGGAAAGTAGCACTACGCCCCGGCTCGCAAGTCAGCCGCCGAGGCCATGTCGCTCCCGGTGGCGCGCACCCTTCTGATCGGGAGCAGCCGTGGCGTTGACGGCGCGACGCCTGCGGGACTACGACCGGGCCGTCGGCGAGCTGCGCACGACGCTGCAGTCGGTGCTCGACGCCCTCGACGACGAGACGGCCATGGCCACGGTGCTCGACGGGCTCCGTCACGACCGCGAGCGCGTCGTCGGCGCGCTGGGGACGGTCACGAAGCTCATGCGCCCGCCCGACGACCCCTACCACGAGCGCCTGGTCGCCGCCTACCCGCAGATCCGCCGCTTCCTCCCCCAGTTGCTGGAGGCGGTGGCGCTCGACTCCACCGCTCCGTCCCGGGCGGTCCTCGACGCCTACCGGGCGCTCGGCGAGTGGCTGGAGGAGCGACCCCGGACGACGCAGCTGCCCGAGAAGGACGTGCCGATGGAGGTGGTGACCCCGAGCTGGGAGCGCCACGTCCGGGATGAGGCGACCGGAGGCGTCAACCGGGCCGCCTACGCCTGCTGCGTGTTGGACCGGGTCCGGGTGGCCCTGCGCCGGCGGGACGTGTTCGTGCCGGGCAGCGCCCGCTGGGGCGACCCCCGGGCCGAGCTGCTGTCGCCCGAGAGCTGGGAGTCCCAGCGGGAGGAGGCGTGCCGGGACCTCGCCCTCGACACCGACCCCGCCCGGGTGGTGGCCGGCCTGTCGAAGGCCCTCGACGCCGCCTGGCGGCGGGCGGCGGAGTCGATGCCGACGAATCCTGACTTCCGCGTCGAGCACCGCGACGGGGCCGACCGCATCGTCGTGACGCCGCTCGACGCGATCGACGAGCCGCCGTCGCTGGTTCGCCTCCGTGGCCTGGTCGAGGCGCTGCTGCCCGAGGTGGAGATCGCCGACCTGCCGTTGGAGGTGCACGGCTGGACCGGCTTCCTGGACGAGTACACCCACATCAGCGGGTCCCCGGCGCGCGCCTCGGGGCTGGAGGAATCGCTGTCGGCCCTGCTCGTCTCCGAGGCCGCCAACGTGGGCCTCACGCCCGTCGTCGACGAAGGCCACCCGCCGCTCACCCGGGACCGGCTCAACTGGGCGGCCCACAACTACCTCCGCTCCGCCACCCACTCGGCGGCCAACACCCGGCTGTTCGACTTCCACGCCCGCCTCGCCCTGCCCCGAGACTACTGGGGCGGCGGGGAGATGGCCTCAGCCGACCGGATGCGCTTGGTGGTCCCGGTGGCCACCATCCACGCTGGCTACAACGCCCGCTACTTCGGCCGCCAGCGGGGCTCGACGCTGTACACGTGGATGGCCGACACCCACGCCAGCTTCCACCAGCAGCTCATTCCCGGTACTGAGCGTGACAGCCTCTTCATGCTCGACGGCCTGGTGGCCAACCAGACGGTGGTCCGGCCCGAGACCGTCTCGACAGACACGGCGGGGGCATCGGAGGTCGTCTTCGCCCTGGCCTGGGCGCTCGGCTACCGCTACGGCCCCCGCCTGGCAGACCTGGCCGACCGCCGCCTGTGGGTGATCGACCCCACTGCCGACTACGGGCCGCTCGCCGGACTGGCCCGCAATCGGGCCAGGACCTCCGTGATCGCCGAGCAGTGGGACCAGATCTGCCGCCTGGCCGCCTCGCTGGAGGCTCGCACGGTCACCCCCTCGGCCATCCTGCGCTCGCTCCAGCGCGGCCCCAATCCCTCCAGCCTGGCCCGGGCCCTCGTCGAGCTGGGCCGCATCGTGAAGACGCTGCACGTCCTCGACTACTGCACCGACCCGTTGTACAGGAGGGCCATCCACCGGGTCCTAGGCCGGGGCGAGAGCCGCAACAGCCTGGCCCGGGACATGTTCCACGGCAGCCGGGGCCGGCTGCGCCAGCACTACCAGTCGGGCCAGGAGGACCAGCTCGGCGCTCTCGGGCTCATGGTCAACGTCGTGGTGCTGTGGCAGACGGTGTACATCCAGGCCGCCCTCGACCACCTTGCCGCCGCCGGGGAGGAGATCGACCCCGCCGACGTCGCTCGCCTCACGCCGCTCGGCCACCCCACCATCAACCTCAATGGCCGCTACCGGACCACGACCCGGGCCCCCGCCGGCGGGCTGCGGCCCCTTCGGCTGTCGGAATGACGACCACCTGTCGGTTGGTCCACGTTCCTTAACGACGCGAGCCATCGCCGGGGTCGTCGTGCTCCTCTGGCAGTGCGGCCTCCTCCTGAGCCGAGTGCGCCTCCGTCACGGCGCTCAACGTGCGCCACGCTTGCTCGACGGCGCCGCTCGCCTCGAGCGTCAGCGACTCCAGCTCGTCGACGTCGGCCTCGTCCCAGTACTCCCGCGGCCAAGCCAGCTCCAGCGCCTTCGGGATCCAGATGCCCCGGAAGGCGTGGTCGAGCGCCACGTACGCAGCTTCGAGACACTCGCCTATGGTCGCCCGCTCGTTGTAGTCGACGAAGATCTTGCCCTCGCGCAGGGGCGGGCGCTCTCGACGATCGGGAGCCCCGGCCCGTCGGCGAAGTCCTCGTCGTCGCCACGCACGTCCAAACGCTCCCGATGGTTGTCCGCTCGGCCAAGGGCCCACCAGGTCCGATCGCCGACATCCGACAGCCCCTTCTGTTCAGGATCCTGTTCCAATCCTCGTCACGGGCCGACCAAGGGCGAGATGGAGCTGACCGACGTCGTCGCCGGCGACGGGGTGGAGCGGGACCGGCTGCTGGCGTGGGCGGCGGCGGTGGAGGACGCCTCCGAGCACCCGCTCGGGCGGGCGGTGGTGGACGGCGCCCGGCGCCAGGGCCTTCCCCTTCCCGCCGCGGCCCGTTTCTCGGCCGTGGCCGGCCACGGGGTGCGGGCCGAGGTCGGGGGCGAGGTCGTGCACGTGGGCCGGCGCAAGCTCGCCGCCGAGGCCGGCCTCGACCTTCCCGGGGAGCTCGAGGACGCCGCCTCCCGGCTGGAGGGCGAGGGCAGGACCGCGGTCCTGGTGGGATGGGGCGGGCGGATCCGGGGCGTGCTGGCGGTGGCCGACACCCTCAAGGAGGAGGCCGCGGGCGCGGTGGGCGCCCTCCACCGCCTGGGCGTCGAGGTGGCCATGATCACCGGGGACAACCGGCGCACCGCCGAGTCCATCGCCCGCCAGGTCGGCATCGACCGGGTCCTGGCCGAGGTCCTGCCCGCCGACAAGGTGTCGGAGGTCAGGCGACCGCAGGCGGAGGGCCGGGTGGTGGCCATGGTGGGCGACGGCATCAACGACGCCCCCGCCCTGGTCCAGGCCGACCTGGGGATCGCCATCGGCTCGGGTACCGACGTGGCCATCGAGTCCTCCGACATCACGCTGCTGTCGGGCGACCTGTACGGGGTGGCCAGCGCCATCCTGCTGTCGCGGCGGACCTTCCGGACGATCCTGCAGAACCTGGGCTGGGCCTTCGTCTACAACGTGGCCCTCATCCCCCTGGCCGCCGCCGGGCTGCTGAACCCCATCCTGGCGGGGGCGGCCATGGCCACCTCCAGCGTGTCGGTGGTGACCAACAGCCTCCGCCTGGCTCGCTTCCGCGGCGTGCGCAGACCGGCGCCGGAGATGGCTCCGCCCGAGTCCACGACTCCGGCCTCGGCACCGTCAGTGGCGCCCGCGCCCGCCGCGGCCCCCAGCTCGGGAGGCGTCTCCCACCGAGAGGAGCGGGCGGCGACGTCGACGACCTCGGGCGCGTCGAGCGGAGAAGAACGACACTGAGAGAGGCGACAGCAAAGGTGGGGGCGGGGGCATGAACATCTGGAGCATCTTCGTGACCGGCCTCTTCGCCGGGGGCGCGTCGTGCGCCGCGGTCCAGGGCGGGCTCCTGGCCGGGGCCGTGGCCCGCCGGCAGGCGGCACGGCCGGCCCCCTCGGACGACGAGGCTGATCCGGCAGCGGCGGTCGAAGCCGAGGACGAGGCCACCGCCGGCGGCGACGGTGCGGTGTCAGTGCTGACCAGGCCCAGGCCCGCCACCAGGCTGGCCGACGACGCCGCCCCGGTGGGCGCCTTCCTGGCCGGCAAGCTGGTGTCGCACACGCTGTTCGGGGCGCTGCTGGGCCTCTTCGGCGCCGCCCTCCAGCCCAACTTCCGGGTGCGGGCCTACATGCAGATCGCCGCCGGCGTGGTCATGATGGTCATGGCGGCCAACCTCCTGGGCCTGTTCGGCAAGCGGTCCTTCCTGCTCACACCCCCCGAGTCCTTCACCCGCCTGGTGCGCCGCAGCGCCCGGGCGGAGTCGGCCTTCACCCCCGCGGTGGTGGGCTTTCTCACCGTGCTCGTGCCCTGCGGGGTGACCCTCAGCGTCGAGTTCCTGGTCATCGCCAACGGGTCGGCGGTGAGCGGGGCGGCGGCCATGGCCGCCTTCGTGGTGGGCACCTCGCCGCTGTTCGCCGCCATCGGCTACGCCGTGCGCCGGGCCGGCGCCGTGCTGCACGGCCACCTCAACAAGCTGGCCGCCGTGGCCGTGGCGGTGGCCGGGGCGCTGTCGATCAACAGCGGCCTGGTGCTGTCGGGCTCGGGCGTCACCCTCCAGCGGGTGGCCCCCGGCATCGCCGGGGCCGTGCCCCCGGTGCTGGGCGGCGGGGCGGCCGCCACCGAGGGACTCAGCGGCAAGCCCTCGGACTCGAGCGAGCCGGTGGCCACGGCCACGGTGGGCGCCAACGGCGTCCAGGTCGTCGAGGTGACGGTCACCTACGGGGAGCCGGAGGGGGGCGGCGCGCCCTTCAGCCCGTCGATCGTCCAGGCCAAGGCGGGCGTCCCCACCGTGTTGCGGTTCATGCCCTCGGGGGACCTGGGGTGCGCAGGCGTCGTCGTCCTGCCCCGCCGGGGCATCGAGAAGGGGCTGCGCAGCGGCACCGAGACGGTCATCGACCTCGGGGTGCTCGACGGCGACGTGGGCTACAGCTGCGGGACGGGCATGTACGGCGGCACCGTCAAGGTGGTGGGCGGCTGAGATGGCCACCACCGAGCTGCGGGTGGACGGCATGCACTGCGCCAGCTGCGGCATGCTCATCGACGACGCCGTCGAGGACCTCCCCGGCGTGGCCTAGTCGTCCACCAACGTGCGGCGCAAGCGCACCCGGGTCGACTACGACCCCGCCGCCACCGATCCGGGCGCCATCGCCAGGGCCATCGCCGACCTGGGCTACACGGTGGTCGAGCCGTGATGGTCGCCTCCGCCCCGGGCTGGCCCCGGGCGGGACGCAGTCGTGCGCCTCGTGGCGGCACGGAGGCGGCCGGTAGCATGTCGGCCGCCGTGAAGCGCGCGCTGGTGGTCGCCCTGGTCGTGGTGGTGGTCGTGACCGGCCTTCCGCTCGCCATGGGCATGGGCGGCATGGCCTTCTGCCCCGAGTGCGGTCCCGCCGTGCTGGCCCGGGCCGCCGAGTGCCTCCCGGCGGCAGTGCTGGTGGCCGCCGCCGTCCTCACCCTCGCCTTCGCCGGCCGGCTGCGGCTCGTCGAGGCGCGCCTGTCGCCGTCGCTGTTTACCAGCGTCCTCGAACGACCTCCGCAGGGCTGAGCGCGCCCGCGCGCGCCCGCTGACGGCCTCGAGCCGTGCTCGTCCTGGTCCTGCCCTTTCTGGCGCGCCCCGCGCCGTGTCCGACGAGGAGTCGACCGTGATCCCGTTCTCCAGCGCTTCCGAGCCCCGCCCATGAGCCTGTGGGCCGTGCTTCTCACCGGCCTGCTGGCTGGCGGCGCCTCCTGTGCCGCCGTCCAGGGAGGGCTGCTCGCCGGCGTCGTGGCCCGCCGGCGGGCCACAGCCGGTGCGGCCGCCGCGGCCGACCCGTCGGCCAAGCGGGCCACGTCGGCCGAGGACGCCGTGCCCGTCGCCGGCTTCCTGACCGGCAAGCTCGCCAGCCACGCCGCCCTGGGCGCCCTCCTCGGTCTGGTCGGCGACGTGGTCCAGGTCGGCTTCCGCACCCGCGCCGCGCTGCAGGTGGCAGCCGGGATCGTGATGGTGGTGCTGGCCGCCGAGCTCCTCGGGGTGCGGACGGTGCGCCGCCTTGTGCCCGAGCCCCCCGCCGCCTGGTCCCGGCTGGTGCGCCGCAGCGGCCGCTGGGGTGGGGGGCTGGGCCCCGCGGTGCTGGGCGTGGCCACCGTGCTCATCCCCTGCGGCGTGACGCTGAGCATGGAGCTGTTGGCGGTGGCGTCGGGCTCGGCGCTCGCCGGCGCGGCGATCATGGCCACCTTCGTGGTGGGCACCTCGCCGCTGTTCGCCGCCATCGGCTACCTGGCCCGCCGCTCGACCGCCGCCCTCCGGGGCCGCCTGGGCCTGCTGGCCGGCGTCGCCGTGCTGGTGGCGGGGCTGGTGTCGCTCAACTCGGGCCTGACGCTGTGGGGCTCGCCGGTCACGGTGTCGTCCGCGCTGCGGTCGCTCACCTCGGGCGGGGCGAGCGGGGCGGACACGTCGTCGCCCGCAGCGGAGGCGCCCGCCCCGGGGCCCGACGGGGTCCAGCGCCTGACGATCGAGGCCCGCCCCACCGCCTACTCGCCGTCGCGGCTGGCGGCCCGGGCGGGCGTGCCCACCGAGCTGGTGGTGAGGACCAACGGCAACCAGGGCTGCACCCGGGCGATGGTCTTCCCGGGGCTGCGCATCCAGAGGGCGCTGCCCGCCACCGGGGAGACGGTGGTCAACCTGGGCAGCCTGGCGCCGGGCACGCACCGCTTCACCTGCTCGATGGGCATGTACGGCGGCACCATCCAGGCCACGTGAGCGAGACGCCCGCCATCGTCGCCCTGGCCCTCGAGGGCATGGACGCGCCCGGGTCGAGCGTGCTGGCCGAGGATGTCGTGGAGTCACTCCCCGGCGTGAAGTCGTGCCGGGCCGACGCCCGCCGGGGCCGGGCTGTGGTCACCTACGACCCGAATGAGGTCACGCCCGAGCAGATGGTGGCCGCGCTGGCCGACGCCGGCTACCGCGCCGCACCGGAGCCCGAGCCGGACGCCGCTGCGGCGCCGGCCGGCTCGGAGCCGCCGCAGGCCCCCGACGCGACCCAGGCCCACGGCGTGGGCCGCCCTCCGCCGCCGGCCGCGGTGGCCGCCCTGCGCCGCAGCCGCCGGGTGCTGTGGGCGGCGGTGGCGGTGGCGGTGCCGGTGACGCTCCTGGTGGCGGCGCTGGCCACCCGCCCGCCGGCGGCCACCCGGGCGGTCCGCTCCCCCCTGGTGGGCAAACCCGCCCCCGAGGTGTCGGGGACGACGGTGGACGGCGAGCCCTTCCGCCTGCCCGCCCGGCCAGGGCGCTGGGTGCTGGTCAACTTCTTCGCCACCTGGTGCGTGCCCTGCCGCACCGAGCACCCCGAGCTCGTCCGCTTCGACGAGGCCCACCGCCGGTCGGGCGACGCCGGGGTGGTGTCGGTCGTCTACGACGACTCCGAGGCGGCGGTGCGGGAGTTCCGCCAGCGCGAGGGCGGGTCCTGGCCCATGGTGGTGGACCCCAAGGGCCGCATCGCCTTGGACTTCGGGGTGGCGGGCGTCCCCGAGTCCTACCTGGTGAGTCCCGCCGGCGTGGTGGCGGCCAAGGTCATCGGCGGCGTGCGCGCCGCCGACCTGGAGCGCCTGCTGGACGAGGCCAAGCAGGCGAGGACGTGACGAAATGTTCCCAAGCCCAAAGAAGAAGAGGTGACCGCATGGAGGTCGTGCTGTCGTTCCTGCCCCTGCTCGGGTGCGCGCTGATGATGGCCGTGTGCATGGGGCTGATGGGCGGTTTCCGCCGGCGCCGTGGCGCGGCGGCGGCCGAGGAGGCCCCGCCCACGGCCGAGGAGGTGGCCGCGCTGCGCGACGAGGTCGCCCGCCTGCGGGCCGAGCGTGGCGAAGGGGCAAGGTCCGGGGATGGCTAGGCCCCGGGCCGGCACCGCCGCGGGCAGGCGCCCGGGCGGCCGCCTCCAGCCACGGCCGCCGGCCTCCGGCCGATGGCGGGTGCCGGTGCTCGTGGCCGGCGCCGCCCTCGTGGCCGTGACCGCGGCCGTGATGCTGACGAGGGGCTCCGACGGGCCCCGCGGCGGCGCGGCCGCTGGCGGCGTGGCGCCCGCCGCCGCCGCCATCGGAGGCGACCTCCACTCCCTGGCCGCCGACCCCGCTGACCCCGCCCGCCTGTTCGTCGGCGGCCACCAGGCGGTGGGGGAGTCGACCGACGGGGGGCGCACCTGGCGGCTGGTCGACTCCCTGGCCAACGCTGACGCCATGGGGTGGGCCTTCGACGCCACGACGGTATGGGTCAGTGGGCATCCGGGCCTGAACCACTCCACCGACGGGGGGCGCACCTTCCGTCGTGCCAACGCCGGGCTGCCCGACACCGACGTCCACGCCTTCGGCGCCTCCGGCCCCCACCTGTACGGCGCCTCGCCGGCGGTGGGGGTGTTCGCCTCCTCCGACGGCGGCGCCACCTGGGAGGTGCGCACCCGCGAGGCGGGGCAGGCCTTCTTCGGGCGCATCCTGGTCGATCCCCGCGACCTCGCCCACCTGGTCGCCGCCGACGCCCGGGCCGGGCCGGTCGAGAGCGCCGACGGCGGCCGCACCTGGAGGCGCCTGGGCGGCATGGCGGCCGCCACCTGGGTCGCTTGGGCGGGCGGCGATCCCTCCCGCCTCGTCGCCTCCGGCCCACGGGGGGCGGCCCGCTCCTCCGACGGCGGCCGCAGCTGGGAGCCCCTGTTCCTGCCCGAGGGGGCGTCGCTGGTGGAGGCCAGCCCCGCCGACGCCGAGCGGCTTTACGCCGCGGTCCTGTCGGACGGGCGGGCGAGCGTGTGGGCGAGCGCCGACGGCGGCAGGACGTGGGCGCGGCCGTAGGGGCGGCCTGGCCCACCCGGCGCTCGCTGGCGCTGGTGTGGGCGGCGGCGGCCGTGGGGTTCGCCGCCCTGCTGGTGCTGGCCGACGCGGCGGGCGGCCCCCTGCACGACCCCGACCCCGCCCGCGAGCGCCCCGGCGTCCTGGATCTCGACGGCCTGCCCGCCCCCGCCCCCCAGGTGGTGGCCGGCGTCCCCGCCCCCGGACGGCGGGCGGTGGTGTTCTTCGCCCGCCCCGACGGCGTCGCCGCCCTGTGTGGGGCGCTGGCCCGCGGCCCGCTGCCCTCCGACGTCGACGTGGCCGTGGTGGCCAGCGGCGACGGGGCCTCTTGCGGGGCAGGGGCCGCCCTGGTGGTCGACCCCACCGTCACCTACGCCCGGCGCTTCGGCCTCGACGTTCCCCGCGACGGCGGAGCCCCGGTGGGCTACGCGGTGGTGGACGCCGGCGGGCGCATCCGCTACCGCACCCTCGACCCCGGGGTGGGGACCCGCCTGGGCGAGGTCGCCACCATCGTGGCCGCGGCCCGATGAGCGACGGCCCGGTGACCGCCGCCGTGCGTACCTCGCGCGCGGTGCGGGTGTGCGCGTGGTGCGTGGCCGCGGTCGTCGTCGAGGTCGGCCTCTACGCCTCCTACCGGGGCCACGACGCCCGCTTCCACTGGTTCACCCACTTCTTCGTGGGCGCCTCGGCCGCCCTGGTGGTGATGGCCGCGGTGGCGGCCCGGACCGGCCGCCCCGTGCCCCTACCCCTGGTGTGGCCGCTCGTCGGCCACCTGGTGACCATGGCCCCCGACCTGGCGTTCGTGGCCGGGGTAGCCCACCGCCGGTGGATGGACGTGTTCCTGGGCCACGTCTCCACCCACTTCGTCCCCGGGCGCAACTGGACGTGGTACGGCGTGTTCCTCCTGTGCCTGGGCGCGTACCTCGTCGTGTTGGACCGGCTGCGCCCGGAGCAGCGGTGACCGAGCGGCTCCACGTCCGCCGCTGGGGCCAGGGCCCGCCACTGCTCCTGATCCACGGGCTGGGCGCCTCTGGCCGCTACTGGGACCGGCTGGCGGAGGCGGCGTCGGGCTGGGGCGGTGTCGCCCCCGACCTGTTGGGCTTCGGGCGCTCTCCCAAGCCCCCGGCGTCGTCGTACTCGGTGGACGAGCACCTCGACGCCCTGGTGCCGCTGCTCGAGGGGCCCACCGTCGTCGTGGGGCACTCCACCGGCGCCATCCTGGCCGCCGCCCTGGCCGCCCGGGAGCGCCAGGCGGTGGCCGGCCTCGTGCTGTTGGGCCTGCCCGCCTTCCCCGACGAGGCCACCGCCCGCGCCGAGATCGGCCGCCTCGGCCTGCTCGCCCGCCTGACCGTCGAGGGGCGTCGGTCGGGCCGCCTCGTGTGCGAGGCCATGTGCCTGCTGCGGCCCCTGGCCCTGGCCCTCGGGCCGCTGGTGATCCGCGACCTCCCCCCGGCGGTCGTGGCCGACGGCGTCCGCCACACCTGGGCCTCCTACAGCCGGACGCTGGCCCACGTGGTGGTGGCCCACCGCACCCTGCCCGACCTGGTGGCCGCCCGCCTCCCCACCGCCGTCGTCCAGGGGCGAGGCGACACCGTCGCCCCCAGGGCCTACACCGAGGCCCTGGTGGCCGCCGCCCGGCACCAGGGGGCGCCGGTCGAGCTCCGCCTCGTCGAGGGCGACCACCACCTGGCGGTGCGAAACCCGGCGCTGGTGGCCCGCGTCCTCGCCGGCGTCGAAGCCCGCGACACGGCCGCGGGGGGCGAGCAGGGAGCGCCGGATGGCTGAGCCGGCCGCCCCGATGTCGCGGACCTCGGGACTTCGGGCCGCCGATGCGGCGGGAGCCGAGGGTCGACGGGCGTGGCGGGGGGCGCTCGCGCTGGCCCTGGCCGTCACCGCCACCGCGCTGGCGGCGCCTGGATGCCGGGGCGGGACCGACGCCGTCGCCGAGCGGCCCTACGCCCAGATGGAGCAGGGGCTGCGGCGGGCCCGGGAGCGGGCCGAGGCGGGCGACGCCGCCGGGGCCCGACGGGAGTTCTGCGACTCGGCCCACGTGCCGCTCCACCGCCTGGCCGCCGAGGTGGTGGCGCGGGACCGGGCCAGCGCCGCCCGGCTCCTCGAGGCCAAGCAGGCGGTGGAGCGGAGCCTGGACGAGGGCTCGCCCTCGCTGGCCGACGACCTCGACCGCCTGGAGGCCGCCGCCCGGGACGCGCTGGGGTTCGTGGGGCCCACCGCGTCGACCGCGGGGGGCCGACGGTGAGGAGGACCTGGGGGCGTCGGACCGCGACGGTGGCGGCCCTGGCCCTGGTGGCGTCCGCCTGCCGGGCCGCGCCAGAGGACCGGACGACCCTCGTCGCCCACTACGCCAGCTTCGAGGTGGTGACAGGGCGCCCCCAGCGGGTCCTCGTGGGCCTGTCGTCGTCCGGCGGGCGCCTCGTCGCCTTCGGCACCGTGCACTTCGCATTCTCCTACCTGGGCACCCGGGAGCTCCATCTGCCCTCCCCCCAGCACCGGGGCGAGGCCACCGCGGAGTTCCGTCCGATCCCGGGCCAGGGGGCCGAGCACCCGCCCGCCGGGCCCCGGCTCGTCCCTCCCTCGGTGGCCAGAGGCGTCTACGGGACCGACGACGCCCGCTTCGATACGGCGGGGTTCTGGCGGGCGACGGTGACGGCCACCATCGGCGGGCGCAAGCGGCAGGCCGAGGCCGCCTTCGAGGTGCTCGACCGGCCCCGCCTCCCCGCTCCCGGCGACCCCGCCCCCTTGGTCCCCAACCCCCTCCCCGGCGCGCCGGGGGTGGCCGCCCGGTCCATCGACTCCCGGGCCGAGGGGGAGGGGCCGCTGCCCGACCCCGAGCTCCACGCCGCCACCGTGGCCGACGCCATCGCGCAGGGCCGCCCGACCATGGTGGTGGTGTCGACCCCCACCTACTGCACGAGCCGCTTCTGCGGCCCCATCACCGACAGCGTGGCCGCCCTCGCCCGCCGCTTCGGGGAGCGCATGGCCTTCGTGCACCTGGAGGTGTGGGAGGACTTCGACGCCCAACGGCTCAACGGCGCGGCGGCCGCCTGGATCTACCCCCCGGGGGCCGAGGACGCGCGCGAGCCCTGGGTGTTCACCGTCGATCCCCGGGGCGTCATCGTGGACCGCTTCGACAACGTGGCCACCGACGCCGAGCTGGCGGCGGCGGTGCGGAGGCTGCTCGGGTGAGATGGGCCGATCCGCCTCGGAGCCGCCGCCGTCGCGGTGGTCGTGGTGGGTGGCGGCGCCCAAGCGGCGTGGGCCCACGCCGGGCTGGTCTCCTCCACCCCTGAGCCCGCCTGGCCCACGCCCCCGGGGCGGTCGTGCTGCGCTTCAGCGAGCCCTTCAACCGGCGCCTCAAAACCATCGAGGTCACCGGACCCGACGGGCGGGCCGCCGACGCCGGCCCCACCCTCGCCGTGGAGCACGACCCCCGGGCCATGCGGCGCAAGCTCGGGCTCCTGCCACGGCGGAGGTCGTGGCTGAAGGGGCCTCCGCGGCGGTGGTACGACTGCGATGGCTAGACATCGGGCGCGCGAGCGCGTTCGAGATGCTCCAGGTCCTCCGCCTCCACGAGGGCGAGGTCGTGGACATCCAGGACTTTGCTCGGCGCCGCCCGGCGTTGCGGGCGCTCAGAGGCGGGAACTGAGGCCAGCGCCGCTCCCAATGCGGCCCATCGCCGCGGTCGCCACCCGGGGGTGGAGCGCCAGAGGGGGGAGAGCCGACGACGGCGCGAGAACTTGGGTGGCTGCCACGAATACCGAGCGGACCAGATCTGTCAGCCACGGTTGACAAGGATGGCTGCGTCAGCCTAGACTGACAGCGTGCACGAGCTCACTGGGCTCAGCGACGCGGTGGACAGCCGGGACCCGGCGGTCGGCCTGGCCGCGGTGGCAGCGCTTCGCGACCTCGCTGAGGAGCTTGAGGAGCTCCACGTGGACAACGCTCGGTCGCTGGGGTGGTCCTGGCAGGCCATCGCGGAAGCCCTGGGCATCACCCGGCAGTCGGTCCACATGAAGCATCACGTGCGGCGCGGGCGCAGGAGGAGGTAGGCGTGTTCGACCGCTGCGATAGCGCCACCCGGGAGATCATCGAGGCGGCCCTAGGCGAGTCCCGGTCGCGCCACCACAACTGGTTGGGCACCGAGCATCTACTCCTCGCTTACGCCCGACGCCCCGACCTGCTCCCCGCCGATGTCGCTGAGCTCCTGCCCGACGCCGACGCGGTGGCCACAGCGCTCGCCTCTGCCATCGGCCCCGGTCGGCCCGACGTCGAGCTGCTCAAGACCGTGGGGGTGGACCTCGACGCGGTTCGATCGGCGGTCCGGCGCACCTTCGGCGAGGAGAGGGTCCGGCGACTCCGGC
Organism: Acidimicrobiia bacterium; assembly: GCA_046566225.1. Taxonomy (GTDB): domain Bacteria; phylum Actinomycetota; class Acidimicrobiia; order Acidimicrobiales; genus DATLFN01. The sequence continues at coordinate 4,319 of JBKHXC010000389.1, read as the reverse complement.
GTCCCGTCCACCAACCCTGGCAGCCGTGGCGCCGCCCCTCTCGCCGGTGCACCTCATTGCTCGCGGGGGAGCTGAGCGTGGCCCGTCGCGCCAAGCAGGCGTTCGAGCGGGCCCGGGCGCACGCCGAACGGCGACGGCTCCCAGCGATCGATCCCGTAGGGCTGCTCCTCGGCATGGTCGAGGTGGAAGGCGCCATGTCGAACCGCTTGCTCCGCGACCTCGGCGTCGAGCCCGACGCGCTACGAGTGGTCCTCGCCCGTCACGCTCGCCGACCTGCTTAGACAAGTCTGGGCGAGAACAGCCACTCGTGGCGCGCTGTCGCAGTCAACCCGGGCGCGGTCAAGGTTTCCGGCGACGGTCGCGGGCGATGCCCTCCCGACCTCTACCCCCTGCGGGCCGGCGGACGAGCGCGCAGGATGCGGCTTCGGTCGTCGTCCTCTGAACGGCCGGTGGTCTCGGTTTCGCGTTGTCGCTGGTCAAGGCACTCATCTCCTTCTCCGTCAGGACGTGGAACCCTTCGGACGGCGAGGCGGCGATCGGCCCTGGCAGCTTCAGCAGCCGGATCGCATCATCTCTGCGTGATCACCGATCGTCGCGATCCGCGATCAACGAAAGTCGCGGTGACACATCGGTTCCACTCCTCGGTTGAAAGCTAGCGTCCCCAGGGCGTATCGGCTTCGCTGGCCTCGATCACGAGTTGGTCGAGCGCCAGCGCACGCAGATGCTCCACAAAGACGTCGCTGTGCCTCCGCACCTGCACCCAGACGTATTGGCCGGTGGCAGAGAATTGTGCGAGTCCGACATCGGTTTCAAGGGCGGCGGACAGGACCTCACGGTGGACGTCGGCGTGCGGTCCCTGCCGCCGGAAGCGGTAGTGGGGCACAACGCATTTTCCCCCAGGGCCCTCGAACCTGCTCACCGCCGCCTGGTCGACTCGTCGCGCGATTGGGCAGTGGTCGCCATCTCCAACGCATCGTGCTCCCGCATCCGCCAGCTCGGGCCCTTGATGTTGAACACCACCGCTCGGTGCATGAGTCGGTCGAGGACGGCCCCGGCGACCACGCCGTCTCCGAACACCTTCCCCCAATCAAGCAGGCCCCTGTTAGTCGTGACCAGGGTGGGGTGCCCCCTGCCGTAGCGGGTGTTGATGACGTGGAAGATCTCCGCCGCCCCACCCGGCGGCACCGGGAGGAGCCCGACGTCGTCGAGCACCAGCACAGTGGGTGCGGTGAAGGTGCGGAGCTTGGCGGCGAAGGTCCCGTCCCGCCGGGCGGCGACCAGGGCGTGGGCCATGTCGTCGGCGGTCGTGAAGTAGCCCCGGTAGCCCGCCTCGACCGCCTTCGTGGCCAGCGCCACCGCCAGGTGCGTCTTGCCGCAGCCGGGCTGGCCGAGGAACACCAGGCAGCGGTTCTCGCCGATGAAGCGAAGCGTGGCCAGGTCCTCCACCAGCTTGCGGTCGACGGTGGGCTGGAACTCGAAGTCGAAGTCCTCGACCGTGCGCCGGTAGGGGAAGCGGGCGTAGCGCAGCCGGGCGGCGAGCCGGCGGTTGGTCGTCGCCGCCACCTGCTCGGCCATGACGCGGGAGAGGAACTCGACGTGGCTCCACTCCTCCCGCCGGGCCTGTTCGGCCAGCACGGCGAAGCATTCCGCCGCCCGGCCCAGCGCCAGGTAGCCGAGGTCGTCCTTCAGCTGCTCGTAGAGGCCGGCGCTCATCGCCCGCCTCCGTCGACGTCGTAGCGGTTGAGATCGAGCGGCTCGACGTCGTAGTCGCCGTTCCCCAGCTCGAGGCGCTCCTGCGTGGGCGGCGCCGGCTCCTCCGGCACCACGACGTGGAGATGACGGCGGTGACGGCCGAGGGCGGCGGCCTGAGCCTGGGCGAAGTCGTCGCCGTCCCACACCTCCCGCACCTCGCCGACGGCGAGCCGGTGACTGCGGACCAGCTCGCCGGCCCAGCGGAGTTCGAGGCGGTCGCCGTCCACCTCCTGGCGGACCTCGACGCGCTGGCCCAGGCAGCGCACCGGGACGGAGTAGCGCACGCCCCGCCACTCGATCATCGGGACGGCCACGTGGACCCGGCGGGCTTCGGTGTAGGCGGTGTCGAAGCGACGACGGGGCAGCGGTTGCAGGAGGCGGCGCTCGGCCAAGAGGCGCTCGTGCGGCGGGACGCCGGTGGTGCGGTGGGGCCGGGCGTGCACGCGTTCGGCCAGCCACCGCTCCGCCCGCTGGTTCAGCTCGGCGAGCGTGCTCGGCGGGCCGAGGGCGACCAGCTCCTCCAAGAAACGCTCCTTGGCGTCTCGGAACGGACGCTCGACCTTGCCTTTGCGTGCGGCATCGCCGGGCTGGCATGCGCGGACCTCGCAGCCGTGGGCCTTGGCGAACGCCACCGTCGGCGGGTGGAGCCGGAACCGCCGACCCTGCGAGACGCCCAGCGCGCCCAGGCGGTCGGTGCGGGCGACCCGGGTCACGCCGCCGGCCGCCTCGAAGAACCTGACCAGGCCTTCGAAGGTGTGCTCGCGGTCCTCGCTAGTGGTGAACCACCAGAGGCGCCAACGCGACCAGCAGAGGATGGCCTGGAAGCACGAGACCTCGCCGAGACCCCAACCCACCGTCCATGCCGCCACGTCGGAGAAGTCGAACTGGCACTCCTCGCCCGGCGCCGTCTCGATCGGCACGCTGGCAGCCGGCGCCGCCCGAAAGCGCGGGCCTCTGATGCCGTTGAGGTGCCGGGACACCGTGGGGTAGCTGCCCTCGAAGCCCTCCGCCCGCAGGATGTCGAACACGCTCGTCGCCAGCAGCTTCGGCGACCGCCGGAGCAGCTCGGCGATGCGAGCCGCCCACCGCTCGTCGATGATGGGCGGCGCCTCGCTCTGCCGCCGCGCCGGTGGTCCACCCGCTGCCAGCCACTTGGAGATCGTCGCCGGGTGGTAGCCGGTCTCGGTGGCGATCTCTCCGATGGTCAAACCCTGGCGTCGCAGCGCCAGCACGTCCATGTACTCCTCCTCGGTCAACATGGCCGACGGCCCCTCCTCGGACTCGGTGCTTGGTCGCCCGAGACCCTGGAGGGGCTTGCCGCCGGCCCGGTGGATGTAGGTCAGGAGGAGCGGGACGTCAGCTCACCGCTGATCGCCGATCGCGACTTTCGCTGATCGCCGATCGCGACTTTCAGTGATTACAGAACGCGACTTCCCGTGATCGCGCACATCATCAGGACCGTACCCGGGCGGGCGGTGGCCGTCGGAAGCTGGCGCGGGACGGGAGTAACCGATCAAGGTGATGACCCGCGGTGTTCAACGTGATGACTCCCGGTAGTGCACTGGCCGGTTAGGGCCGTCGGACAGGCGCAGCGCAGCCTCGGACGGTCGATCACGGTCCTGCGGCAGTGCGCGCCGCTCAGGAAGTGGCGCTGCCGGCGTCGGCCGGCGGTTCGTTGAGCCCCAGGGTGTTGCCGAAGGGGTCCAGCAGCGTCATGCACGTGCCGATCTCGTCGACGCCGACACCGGGTCGGAGATAGCGGTACTCCTTGGCCTGCAACTCGGCCTGGTAGGCCCGGACCCCGCTCGTCTCGACGTATACGGCCGAACCGGGGGTGCCGTCGCCGTGGTGCTCGGAGAGGTGCAGGACCAAGGCGCCTCGGGACACGTGCATGTAGAGGGGGGCGTCATCGCTGAAGCGGTGCTCCCAGTCCAGAGTGAAACCGAGGTAGTCCAGATAGAACGCACGAGCCTTCTCCACGTCGAAGATCCGCAAGATCGGGACCACCCTGTTAAAGGCCACGTCCACTGTCTTCTCCTGTCTCTAGCGGCGCATCAGGCGCCGCAGGGAGCACCGCGGCACTTCCTCGCCGCGCACGGCCTCCTCGTAGGACCTCGGGCGGTGCACAGGGTGACCGGATGATCGCGTCAGCTGCTTTTTCACAGTCCTCCCAGGGGGCGTCGGCAGCCGCTGCGAGCAGGGGAGGGGAGTGCGCGCCGCGAGGATGATGATCAGGAGGGGAAGACGTGGCCAAACTGCATGGACACATTCCGCATCCTCCGGGACCCGAAGAAGCTCGCGGACTACAGATCAGCTCGGGCGAGAGGGCGATAGAAGGCAGTAGAAGGACGCCTGCGAACTTCTTCAGCGGCTCGCGTAGCGCTTCTGCCTATGAAAGGGGCCCTGTCGTGACTCTTCGTTCCATTACTGCTCGAACCCCGAACCGCGAAGCGAACGGGCCGGAGGCTCATATGGGCGGCCAGCCCAGCTCGGCGAACCAGCGCTGCATCGGCCGGAACAGGGGCGTCCACCGCCCGGTGACGAACAGGACGCCGACGGCCACCAGC
>JBKHXC010000388.1:0-9556 GCA_046566225.1 Acidimicrobiia bacterium | reverse complement strand
AGCTCGACGGTGCGGATGGTGTTGAGCGGGTTGCCGTAGCCGGTGTCACCGTCGACGACGACCATGGCGCCGGGCACGGCGCGGCACACCCGCCGGGCCACCTCGGCCATCTCCGTCTGGGTGAGGTACCCGAAGTCGGGCACGCCGAGGAGGGTGGCGGCCGTGCAGTAGCCGGAGAGGAAGAGCGTCTCGAACCCGGCCCGCACGGCCAGGCGGGCCGACAGGGCGTCGAAGCATCCGGCCAGCACGACGGTCTGGCCGCCGGCCAGGCGCTGGCGCAGCCCGTCGCCGTCCATGGCGGGAGACTACGGCGACGTGTTGCGGCGTGTCGCCGGCGCCGCGATGGTGGGTGCCTGCGGCGGGCGATCGTCGGCTTCCGCCGGGAGGAGGCGGGCGACCGAGTGGCCGAGCTGTCGTGCCTGCACGGCCAGCACGTTCGCCGCCGGCCGCCGTTCCAGGAGCGGCCGTGGGTGACCAGCGAGGCGGGCCGGGCCGACCGGGTGGGCACGGGCTGGACAGCGCGTGGCGACGGGGCCGAGCTGCCCGGGGCGCGGCGCCGGCCCCGCACCGCCGGACCGCTCGACGAGACGCCGCCGCCGCCGGGCCTGGGCCGCTCGCCGGGTGGCGGAGGGAACCGGGGCCGGCTCCGGGTCCTGGAGGTGTCGGCGGGGTTCGGGCTGGAGAGTGATCCGCCGGTCGAGCGCCGGTTCCGGCGCCGGCGACGCCCAGCCCGTCCCGCCCGACCTGGCCCACGCCCTGTCGCTCGGCGGCCCGGCGGTGGTGGCCGTCGACTTCATGGTACGACGGTAGGGGTGGCGTTTGGCCGGTGCCGGTGCGCCGTTCGTCGCTGCGTACGATGGTCACGGGGACGTGGGCTGTAGAAAGCCCGAGGATGAGGCCGTTCGGGAGCCATCCCGAAAGGTCGGAGGGCGCCTCACCACCAAGCGTCCGTCCTCGCCTCGGGGACTCGGGCGGCAAGAAGCGGTCATCTGGCCCTTTCGGCGGAGTAGAGCCCATGGTCAGGCTTGGTGGTAAGAGGCGCCCAGGGGAGGGCCCGGAAGGCGGATGGTCGATGAAGGACTTCCTGGCCCGGCGCGTGATGCTGCCGGTGTGGGCGCTGGTGATCGTCGGAGTGCTGCTGCTTGGGATCGGCGCCTCGAGCGGCTCAACGGACGAGAACGACGCCGGGCCCGCAACGACGCAAGCCGTGGCGATCGAGAACCAGCTCCCGTACGCCGTGAGAACGACCAGCACGGTCCCGACCGCGGCTTCGCCGGCTACGACGGTTCCGCCCTCGATGACGACTGTCCCCACCACGGCAGCACCGACGACTGTCGCCATGTCGCCACCGACCGCACAGAAGGCCCCGGCAACAGCGACCACGACCCTCTACGCTCCGCCAACCCCGGCCCCGTCCCCCACCACCTACTACGCCAACTGTTCGGCCGCCCGCTCGGCGGGGGCAGCGCCGGTCCGGCGAGGCGACCCCGGCTTTGCCCCCCACCTTGACCGGGACAACGACGGGGTCGGGTGCGAGTAGTAGTCGTCCGGCGCCTGCGGCGCGCACATCTCGGTGCGAGCGGCCACTCAGCTACCGGTATCATCGGCCCCTCGGGTTGGCCCGCCGCCGTCACCGGGGTCTTGCCCCGGTGTCTCCACAACCCCCGGGGACGTAGCTCAGCTGGCTAGAGCACCTGCTTTGCAAGCAGGGGGTCGTGGGTTCGAGTCCCATCGTCTCCACCGAGCATCCAGACCGCACGCCACAGTGTGGCGGAGGCCATGCGAGGTCGATCGAAAGGGGTTCGGCGCTGCCGCACGTGACCGACGCATGTGTCGCCCAGGGAACCGGCGCACCGCTGAGGCATACCCTTCCCTTGCGTCAGTGCCTGAGCATCCGCAGGAACCGGGTCAGCTGACCGTGGTGTCGCCGACAGGGTCGTCCGCCGTCTGGTCGAACCGCTCCCGAGGCCCCGGCTTCGGGCAGCATGCCTCAGAGCAGGGCCGTTGGTGGTACCGTCGCTGACACCCGCAGGAGTCGGTAGCCGGAACCGTGGCCGTCAACAACCTCTGACCGTCGGGGACCAGGGCCCGCTGGTGGTCCGCCACGCGGTGCCCGTGGAGCGTTGCGGGAGTTGTCTGGACTGGTCGCCCCACAGCGCTTCGATGAGCTCGTCAGCCGGCACGACCTGAGCCGGTGGCCTACCCGGCCGCTGGGGTGGCCGGCGCCCGGCCCTGGCTGCGCACGCGGTGGAGTCGCCGGCGGGCGCCGTCGGCCCATCGCGGCGACACCGCCGGGTGGGCGGCGACCCGGGCCAGCAGCTCGGCGTCGTCGCTGCGCCGGGCCTGGGCCAGCTCGGACACGGTCAGCGGGGGCCGGGGCCCGACGACGACCTCCACCGCATCGCCGGCGGTGACGGCGCCCTCCTCGACGATGCGGAGGTAGGTGCCGTACCGGCCGACCACGTCGAACAGCTCGACGAAGTCGGCGGTGCCCATCCGCATGCCGAGCTTGAAGCACGGCGAGCGGGGCTCGCTGACCTCCAGGACGCAGCTGCCCACCCGCCAGCGCTCGCCCACCCCGGCGCCGCGCAGGTCGTAGCCGTCGACGGTCAGGTTCTCGCCGAAGGTCCCGGGGCCCAGCTCCACGCCCAGCTGGTCGGACCACCACCGGTAGTCGTCGGCGCCGTAGGCGTACACCGCCTTGTCCTCTCCGCCGTGCACCCGGCGGTCGGCCTGGTCGTCGCCGGCCAGGTTCACGCCGCGCACCTCGACCGGACCATCCGCCGGCTCCTTCCAGATGGCCGAGCGCACCCGCCGGCCCTGCCAGTCGACGGTGCGGGGCGCGCCCACGTTGACCGAGACCACGGTGGCGACCACCCGGCCCGGGGCACCGCTCGTCATCGAGATCAGCCTAGGTCGGCGCGTCCCGCACCCGGACGGCCGGGCGTGGGCGCCGGGCCGGTCAGGCGGGACGGACGCGAGCGCGGCCCCGGCGGACCAGGACGGCGCCGGCGGCGATGGAGCCGAGCCCGAGGGCGACCAGTCCGGCGATGTCCGCGCCGGTGACGGGCAGCGGCTGCGCTCCGCGCGAGACCGACTCGCCCCGCACCTCGGTGGGCACCTCCCGGCCCAGGCTCTCGCCCAGCACCTCGGTGGGCACCTCCCGGCCCAGGCTCTCGCCCTGGACCTGGGGCGGTGGCCCGCCGGGGTAGTCGGGCGCGGTCTGGGCCCCCGCCGCGCCGGGCAGGCAGAGGGCGACGACGACGCCTCCGACTGCGACCAACCGTGCGACCCACGTCCTGGCGACCATGGCTCCCTACCCCCTCCGGAACGTCCTACCCCAAACTGTACCGCTCGGGCGGAGTGCGCCCGGTCGGGCGCCTTGTTCGGCGGTCGCCACCGGGTTCACCGAGACCCGCCGGCGGCCCGGTCAGGCGTCGCCGTGCCGGCGGTGACACCCGGGGCCGTGACGAGGCGGCCGTCGATCACCACCGGACGTCGCGGCGGGGGCCGCTCTCCCACGTCGCGCCTGCCGCCGTCCACCCGACGGGCGGCACCCGGGCCGACGCCTCGACGGTGATGCGCCGCAGGCCGGCGGGCAGGCGGAACCGCACGACGGCGGTGACGGTGGCGTCCCGCTCGACCTGCACCGGCCAGGCCACGACGGTGGTGGGCCCGTCGGGGCCGGCAGCGGCCAGCGGGGGATCGCCCTCCACCTCCACGCCGGTGGCCGGTCCCGGGAGGTTCACGCTGATCAGCCCGTGGTAGACGCCGGGACCGACGCCGGGGAGGGCACGGTGGTTGCCGCCGGCGACGTAGGGGCTCTCGCCCTCGGGCGTGGCGTTGCGCAGGGTGAGGCGCAGCTCGGCGGCGGCGCCCGCCGGCCCGTCGCCGGGCTCCACGTCCAGCACGGCGTCCACGTCGAGGAAGACGTCGAGCTTGTTGCCGGCCCGGTTGAGCACCGACACCGCCAGCGAGCGCCCGGTCAGCTCGCCCGTCACGCCCGCCGCCTCCCACACCTCCTGGCCGGCCCGGTCGCGGGACCAGGCCATCAGGTGGCGCCCGGCCGCCATGTCACCGAGCGCGGCGGCCAGGGCGGCGACGTCGCCCTCCCGCTCCTGGACGGCGCTCAGCGTCGCCGCCGCGATGAGGCCCTGCATCTCCCGCCGCGCCGCCTCGGCTTCGTCGCCCCCCTCCTCCAGGCCGGCGTACTGGTCGTGGAGGAGCAGGGACCGCACGTTGTCGGCCGACACCGTCATCCCGCCCACCGACACCGGGCCGGTCGACGACAGCAGCCCCTCCAGGGCGACCGGGTCCACCGCGACCACCCCGTCGACCCGCTCGCCCTGCCCGGCCTCCCACATGGCGGCGGCCAGCTCGGCGCTGGCGGGGAAGCGAGGGGACGCGGCCAGGTTCCGCCACTCGGTGTTGGGGTTCATCCATCCCCAGCGGGCGGCGAGGTCGGCGTCGGCGATCGGGGGCCCCGCCCCCGGCGGCAGGACGAGCTGGACCGCGGGCCGGAAGCCGCCGAGCGACATGGTGCCGTCGGCGAAGGAGATCACGCCGATGCTGAGGAACATGCCCGAGCCGGCCCGCATCTCGGCGTTGTTGGCGCCCACCACCAGGTACCGCTCAGGGCCGGCGAGGAGCTCGGCCAGCCCGCCCGCCACCGTGGCGCCCCGGCCCATGGCGTCGCGCACCTCGGCCAGCCTCCGGGCCAGCTCCTCCCGGCGATCGGCCAGCGGCTCGACGAGGGCCCGGCTCGGCCCCAGGTCGACGGCGGCCAGCCGGGCGTCGAACCGGGCGGCCGCCGCTCCCAGCCGGCGGAGGAGGGCGACCCGGTCCCCACCGGTCCCCCGGGGCAGGGCCAAGGCGGCCTGCGCCTCCTCCACCGCCCCGGTGCCGATGGCGGCGATGTCGTCGGCCGCCCCGGCCAGGGCTCGGGCCGAGCGGAGCTGGCGGCCCACCACGGGGAGGGGGCGGAGCGGGAGCAGGGCGGGGTGGCCGAGGGCGGCCCTGGCTCGCCCGAACGAGGCCCCCGCCCGGCGCAGGGGGTCGAGGGCGGCGCCCTCGACGAGCTGGTGCGGGGAGACGAGCTGCTCGGCCTGCTCCATGGCGGCGATGCCGGCCATGGCCTCGCTGCGCGCCCGGCGCAGGGTGGCGGCGCACGCCACGAGCCACAGGGCCACCGCCAGGGCCACGAGGAGGACGGCGGTGCCCCGGGCGAGCCGCCGGGACCGGCGGGCGGGCGGGTGGCGGTCGGCGTCCCCGGCCGGCACGGCGGGCGGGACGTCCCGGCGACCAAGACTCACCGGCGAAGCGTAACCACGGGCGGCGCGCGGGCCACCGCGCCCGGGAACCGCTCGCGCCGCCGGCCTCCGCGGTCCCGCCGGCCGCCCCCGGGGGCGCGCGCCGCCGGCCTCCGCGGCCCCGCCTGCCGGCCGGCCGCTCCGGGGCCCGCCTCCCGCCCTCGCCCTCCGCGGCCCCGGCCGCCGGGGTCAGCGGGCGTCGACCAACGCCGCCTGGCGCTCCCGCCGCTCGCGGAGGCGGGCGGCCGCCGAGCCGACCCGCCCGACGTGGGCCAGCACCCGTTCCCGGGCCTGGTCGGCTTCCGCCGACAGCCCCTCCAGCGCCTCGAGCTTCCAGTGGCGCAGGACCAGGGGCACGAGGATGTGGTCGTGGTGCTGCACGAAGTCGTAGATCCCCGCCCTGGCGATGCGGGCGGCGTGGGTGGGGAAGTCGTCGATGCCGGTGCCCGGCATGGCGAAGTCCCGCACCTGGCGGTCGATGGCGAGCACCACCGTCGAGGCGTCCACCTCCAGGGCGGCGTCGGTGACGCCCCGGTAGAACAGGTAGTGGAGGTTCTCGTCGGCCGCCACCCGGGCCATGACCTCGTAGCCGGGCCGGTCGGTGAGGAGCTTGCCGGTGTTGAGGTGGGAGATCCGCGTCGCCAGCTCCTGGAGGGTGACGTACACCATGGTGTCGGCGGGGTTCTCGGGCTCGGGGGTGATGCCGGCCGACACCTGGCGCATGCGGGCCCGTTCGAGGACCCGAGCGTCGAGCGCCCGGGTCACGGTGAGGTAGTCGCGGATGACGATGGCGTGGCGGCCCTCCTCGGCCGTCCACCGCCGGGCCCACTCGCCCCAGGCGCCGTCGCCGAAGACGTTCTGGATGGTGTGGAAGTAGTACGGCAGGTTGTCCTCGGTGAGCAGGTTGAGGAACAGGGCGCTGCGCACCTCGTCGGGGACGGGGTACTCGTCGGGATCCCACACGTCGTCGGGCTGGAAGTCCCGGCCCCGGCTCCAGGGCACCATCTCGTGGGGGAACCACTCCTTCGCCTTGGCCAGGTGGCGGTCGAGGAGGTGGGCGACGGTGGGTTCCAGCTCCCCGAGCAGGTCGAGATCGTCCATGGGCGCCAAGCCTACCGACCTGTCGGTAGGGGGTCCAACGCCTCGCCCCGTGATCCGGTCCCGACCGAACAAAGGGACCGAAGACCCTGGAAGCGCCCGGCCATCTCTGCTTCAATCACCCATACGGCGAACTGGCGCACCCGCGCCCGGCCGCCATGTCGGAGCCGGCAGAGCAGGCGGAGGCGCCCATGGCGCCTCCCGGAACGAGGGGGCGAGGATGAACTTCGGACACAGCCCGGTCGAGCGGACGTCGCGCAGGCGGCGCCGGGGAGCAGTCGCCTTGGCGGTGCTGGCCACGGCCGGCATCGTGGGCGCCGGTCTGGCGGTGGCCGACGGCACCGAGACGCTCGGCCCGCCGGCGGGCGTCACCCTGGCCAGCGGGACGGGCGTGGCCGTGGCCGGCGTGGGCCTGGGCGGGCACACCGGCGTCCCCAACCAGGTGGGCAACTTCACCGTGTCGGTGCCGGCCGGGGCGACGGTCCAGCAGGTCCTCCTCTACTGGGAGGGGCACTTCCACGAGGGCACGACGCCCGACGACACGGTGACGCTCAACGGCAACCCGGTGACCGGCTCGCAGATCGGCGGGCCCACCCTGTTCTTCGCCGACGTCTACGCCACCGGCTTCCGCGCCGACGTGACCGGGCTCGGCCTGGTCGGCGCCGGGAACACGGCGCTCACGGTCAGCGGCCTCGACAACTCCTTCGCCAACGACGGCGCCGGCGTCGTCGTCATCTACGACGAGGGCACCACGCCGGCCACCATCGACGTGCGCGACGGCGTCGACCTGGCCTTCGCCGGCTTCGCCCCGCCGCTGGACACCACCGTGCCCCAGACGTTCACCTTCCCGGCGGCGCCCGCCGAGCGAACGGCCAGCCTGGGCGTGATGGCAGCCAGCGTGGAGCCCAACCGGCCCAACGCCATCGTCGTCACCACCGGTGGGGTGACCACCACCCTCACCAACCCGCTGTTCAGCGAGCAGGGGGCCGACTTCGACGCCAAGTCCATCCCGGTGACCATCCCGGCCGGCGCCACCAGCCTCACCGTCCAGGCCCAGTCGGTGGGCGACGGCTCGGGCGCCCTGCCGGCGTCGCTGTCGTGGATCGTGGGGAGCCTGTCGGTGCCCAACCCACCGCCCGGTGCCGGCGCCGGCACCCCCGGCTACTGGAGGAACCACCCCGAGGCGTGGCCGGTGGACTCGCTGGTGCTGGGCGGCGTCACCTACACCAAGGACGCCGCCATCGCCATCCTGGCCACGCCCACGTCCAGGGACATGACCTACGTGCTGGCGTCGCAGCTCATCGCCACCAAGCTCAACCTGCTCATCGGCACCGATCCGAGCTGCATCACCGGCACGGTGGCGGCGGCCGACGCCTGGCTGGCCACCTACCCGATCGGCAGCGGGGTCCGGGCCGGCAGCGACGCCTGGAGGGTGGGCGAGCCGCTGAAGACCACGCTGGACGCCTACAACAACGGGCTGCTCTGCGCCCCGTCACGCGACTGACCCGGTCGTGACCGTGGGGCCGGCCCCCGCCCGTACCGGGCGGGGGCCGGCGGCGGCGGGCTTGGGGCACACTGGCGCCATGCCCGGGGCGGTGCTGGTCGACGTGGTGCGCACCGGCGGGGGGCGGCGCAACGGCGCCCTGCGGGGGTGGCACCCGGCCGACCTGGCCGGCGAGGTCCTCAAGGCGCTGGTCGCCCGCAACGACCTCGACCCCGCCCTGGTCGACGACGTGATCCTGGGCTGCGTCACCCAGGTGGGCGAGCAGGCCCTGAACGTGGCCCGCAGCGCCGTGCTGGCCGCCGGCTTCCCCGAGTCGGTACCGGCCACCACCGTCGACCGCCAGTGCGGCAGCTCCCAACAGGCGGTCCACTTCGCCGCCCATGGGGTGATGGCGGGCGCCTACGACGTGGTGGTGGCCGGCGGCGTGGAGTCCATGACCCGGGTGCCGATGGGGACCTCGATGCAGGTGGGCGGCATGCCGTTCGGCCCGTCGGTGTTCGCCCGCTACGCCGGGGCGGGTGGCCTCGTCCCCCAGGGGATGGCCGCCGAGCTGGTCGCCGACCGCTGGGGCCTCGCCCGCGAGGAGCTGGACGCCTACGCGGCCCGGTCCCAGCAGCGGGCGGCACAGGCCCGGGCCGCCGGGCGGTTCGATGGCGAGATCGTTCCCGTCGCCGTGCGCGACGACAACGGGCACGACACCGGCGACGTCCTCGCATCCGACGAGGGCATCCGCCCGGGCACGACCGTGGAGGCCCTGGCCGCGCTGAAGCCGGCGTTCAAGCCCGACGGCGGGCGGGTCACGGCCGGCAACTCGTCGCAGATCACCGACGGCGCGGCCGCCGCCCTGGTGATGAGCGAGGAGCGCTGCGCGGCCCTGGGGCTCACGCCCCGGGCCCGCTTCGCCGCCTTCGCCCTGGCCGGCGTCGACCCCGTCACCATGCTCACCGGCCCCATCCCGGCCACCGCCCGGGTGCTGGAGCGGGCCAAGCTGTCCCTGGGCGACGTGGACGTGGTCGAGGTCAACGAGGCCTTCGCCTCCGTCGTTCTGGCGTGGGAGCGCGAGGTCCGCCCCGACATGGACCGGGTCAACCCCAACGGCGGCGCCATCGCCCTCGGCCACCCGCTCGGCGCGTCGGGCGCCCGGCTGCTGGCCACGCTGGTGAGCGAGCTGGAGCGGCGGGGCGGGCGCTTCGGGCTGCAGGTGATGTGCGAGGGTGGGGGCCAGGCCAACGCCCTCGTCGTCGAGCGGCTGGGCTGAGGGCGCGCCCCCCGGGCGCCGACCGACGTTTGCTTCCGCCGCTGACAGACTGGTCCACGATGCACGCACCAGCCGGCAGCGCGCTGGGCGAGGTCCTCGCCGCGCTCGCCCACCACAGCCCCGACGGGCTCCTCGTCGTGTCCCCCGAGGGTCGCGTCGTGTACTTCAACGCCCGCTTCGCCGAGATCTGGCGGCTGCCGGCCGACGTGGTCGAGGCGGGCGAGGACCGGCTGGCCCTGGAGGCGGCCGGCCAGCGGGTCCGCGACCCGCAGGCGTTCCTGCGCCGGGTGGAGGACGCCTACCGCTCCGGCGTGGCCGCCCACGACGCCATCGAGATGGTCGAGGGCCGGGTGAGCGACCGCCACGGCGTCCCCCTGCGCGACCGGG
>JBKHXC010000387.1:0-1535 GCA_046566225.1 Acidimicrobiia bacterium | reverse complement strand
CTTCGACGAGCTGCACCTGCGCGACGACCGGGCGCTGGCCGGCCGCATCCTGGTCGACGCCAAGCCGCCGGTGGACGACGACGTCGTCTACCTGTACGCCGCCGCCGAGGGTTGGCGCGGCGGCCGGTTCGTGCGCGAGCAGGTCGTGCGGTCCTTCGAGCCCATCGCCATCGACGGGCGCCGGTGGCGGGCCATCTCGTGGACGACGGCCGCCTCGGCGTGCGCGCTGGTCGAGTTGGTGGCGTCGGGGCGGCTCCCGGCCACGGGCCTGATCCGCCAGGAGGACGTCGACTACGACGCCTTCCTGGCCACCACCACCGGACGGCTGCTCCAGACGCCGGCCATCGCCGCGTGACCGGTCTCGCCCTGCACGCCCTGGTCGCCGCCTCCCTCGGCGACGACCGGGCCGGGGAGCTGCTGGACGCCACGGTGCTGCACCCGGCGCTGCGGGTGCCGCCCGGCCCCGAGGGCGCCGTGCCCCGGGCGGTCGTGGCCCAGGCCCTGGGCCGGCTGGTGATGGACGAGCTGCTCCACGGCGTCCCGTCGGGCGCCGCCTACGTGCGCGAGCGGCTGGCGGCGGGCGGGCGGGTCCTCCTGGACCACGGCGCCGTGCGCACCGTGCGGGGCGTGGCCTGCGGCGAGCTGGCCGAGGGGCAGGAGAGCGTCACCGGCGTGCTCGCCGCCCTGGGCTACGCCCAGCGCGCCACCTACGAGCTGACCGCCCTGGGCATGACCGGCAGGGCGTGGTGCCACCTCGACCTGCCCGAGGACGTCCCCCAGTACTTCGTGAGCGAGCTGCACGCCGACCGGTTCTCCGAGCCGTTCCGGGAGGCCGCCGCCCGGGTGGTGGGGACGTCGCGGGACCCCCTGGGCGATGACGCCCGGGCCGACGTGGCGGCGCTGGCGGCCGACGGGTCCCTGCCCCTCGACCGGGCCGCCGGCCTCCTCCCGTTCCTCGTCGCCTGCTTCGGGCGCCAGCACGACGCCCCGGCGGTGGCCGACTACGAGCTCCTGGCGGCCGAGTCGGCGGAGATGGCGTGGATCGCCACCGAGGGCACCGTGTTCAACCACGCCGCCGACCGGGTGCCCGACGTGGTCGCGGTGGCCGAGGACGAGCGGCGGGCGGGCCGCCCCGTCAAGGACGAGGTGGAGGTGTCCGAGTCGGGGCGCATCCTCCAGACCGCGCACCTGGCCGCCACCGTGGAGCGGGAGCTGCGGGGCGGCGACGGCGCCCCCGTGCTGCGCCGGGTCCCGGGCTCGTTCTTCGAGTTCATCACCCGCCTCCCGCTGCCCGACGGGTCGGGCATCGACCTGGCCTTCGACGCGGCCAACGCCCAGCAGATCTTCGCCATGACCCGCCGGGCCGGCGCCTGAGGGCGGCGAGCAACGTGGACCGCTCAGGCCCGGGCCTCGGCCCGGTGCCCGCCCGATGTGCATGGCCGGCGGTGCCAGCGCCCGGTCACGGAGGACCCGTGCGGGGCGGGCGGCTCGGGTGGGCAGTCCGTCCCCTCCCGTATGGGACGGCCGGGCGGTGA
>JBKHXC010000386.1:0-1560 GCA_046566225.1 Acidimicrobiia bacterium | reverse complement strand
GAGGGCCGGGTCCCCCTGCACACCCTGCGGGCCGACATCGACTACGGCTTCCGGGAGGCCAAGACCACCTTCGGGCGCATCGGCGTCAAGGTGTGGATCTACAAGGGCGACATCCTCCCCTACAAGGTCTCGACCGAGGACAAGATCAGCCGCGAGGCGGCCATGGCCGTGGGCGAGACGTCGGGCCAGGGCCGCCCCCGCCGCATCATCTCCGCCGGCGGCGGCCGCCGCCGGCCCGAGCTGGGCGAGCCGGGCGCCGCTCCGGCCGCCGAGGAGCCGGAGGCCCCCGACACGGCCGAGGCCAAGCCCATCCTCCCCGAGGTCGACCCCGACATCAAGCGCCTCCTCGCCGAGGAGGAGGAGATCGAGCGCCGCACCCGCGAGCATCACGAGGCTCCCCACTTCCGCAAGGAGACCGACTGATGCTGATGCCGCGCAAGGTCCGGTACCGCAAGCAGCAGCGGGGCCGCCTGACCGGGACGGCCAAGGGCGGCACGGTCGTCACCTTCGGCGACTACGGCGTGCGGGCCCTGGAGCCGGGGTGGATCACCGCCCGCCAGATCGAGGCCGCCCGCATCGCCATGACCCGCCACGTCAAGCGGGGCGGCAAGGTCTGGATCCGCATCTTCCCCGACAAGCCGGTGACGGCCAAGCCGGCCGAGACCCGCATGGGGTCGGGCAAGGGCAACCCCGACCACTGGGTGGCCGTGGTCAAGCCCGGCCGCATCATGTTCGAGCTGGCCGGCGTGACCCCCGACCTGGCCCGGGCCGCCATGGAGCGGGCCATCCAGAAGCTGCCCATCAAGGCCCGCTTCGTGGTCCGCGACGACCAGGAGGTGCAGGTCTGATGGCCAACCGGCGCACCGCCGAGCTGCGCGACCTCGAGGCCTCGGAGCTGGAGTCCCGCCTGGCCGAGGCCAAGCAGGAGCCGTTCAACCTCCGCTTCCAGCTGGTCACCGGCCAGCTCGACAACTCGGCGCGGGTGGGCCAGCTCCGCAAGGACGTGGCCCGCATGAACACCATCCTGCGCGAGCAGGAGATCGCCGCCGCCGAGGCGGCCGAGGCCCCGACCGAGGAGGCGACCCGTGGCTGACGCCACCCCCGAACCCGCCCCGGCGCCGCCCACCGGCGCCACCGCCCCGGCCAGCCCGTCGGCCCCCGCCCGGGGCCGCCGCAAGCAGCGCGAGGGCACCGTGGTGTCGAGCGCGATGGACAAGACGGCGGTCGTCGCCGTGATCGACCGGGTCCGCCATCCCCGCTACGCCAAGACGGTGCAGCGCACCAAGCGGCTCTACGCCCACGACGAGCAGAACGACGCCAAGGTGGGCGACCGGGTGCGGGTGCAGGAGACCCGGCCGCTGTCGAGGCTCAAGCGCTGGCGCATCGTCGAGGTCCTGGAGCGGGCCCGATGATCCAGCAGGAGACCAGGCTGCGGGTCGCCGACAACTCCGGCGCCAAGGAGGTGCTCTGCATCAAGGTGCTGGGCGGCTCCAAGCGCCGGTACGCGTCGATCGGCGACGTGTTCGTCGCCACCGTCAAGGACGCCATCCCCGGCGCGGC
>JBKHXC010000385.1:0-2287 GCA_046566225.1 Acidimicrobiia bacterium | reverse complement strand
TCGGCCGCATCGGCGCCGGGGACGCTCCCTGGTGCGTCGGCCGGCGCCTTCTTGGACGGGCGGGCCTTCCGGGACGACGGCTCCCTGCCGCCGGCGGCCGGCGCCGCGGCCGGCTCCCTGGATCCCGCCGCCTTCGCCCCGCGGCGGGCCGCGGGCGCGCCCGCCGGTGCCCTGCCGCCGGCCGCCTTGGCCGACGAGGGCCCGGGCGCCCCCGCTCCCGCCTTCGCCCCGCGGCGGGCCCCGGGGGCCGGGCCGGGGGTCCCGGCCGGCGGACGCCTCTTCCCGGCTCCCGCGGCGCCGACGCGATCGGGCTCGCCGCTGGCCGAGGGCGTCGGCGCCCCGCGGCCGGGACGGGCGCCGGAGGCGGCCTCCCGAGCGCCTGAGGCCGCCGTGAGCTCGCTGGCCGCCGCCGCTCGACGGGCCGCGGCCGGGCGCGCCGCCTTCTTGGCCGCCGCCACCTTGGCGGGCCCGGCCGGGCGCGCCGCCGCCTTGCGGGGCGCCTTCTTGCCCGCCGCCGCCTGGCGGGGTGCCGCCGTACCCGCGGCCGTACCCGCGGCCGCGGCCGTGCCGGCGCCTGGGCCCGTGCCCGGCGCCTTCTCGGTGGGCGCCGCCTTGCCCTCCGCCGCCTGGCCCGGAACCTTCGCGCCCACACCCGCCGCCGCGGCCGCGGCCGGCGGGACCTTGGCCGAGGCGGCCGCCTTCTTGCCAACCGCCGCCTTGCGCGCCGCCTTCTTGCCGCCCGCCGGCCGGCGGGGCACGGCCTTGCGCCCCGACCCGGCCTTGGCGCGCCCCGGCGCCCGGCTCGTGCCCGAGACCATCTCCGGTGCCACCGGCAGCGGGGCGGCCATTGCGTTGGGCTCGGCCAGGTCCGGCTCCGGTGGGCGGCGCCCGGCCTCGACGTGGGCCAGCTCGGCCGCCAGCCGGTTGCGGGCCGACAACCGCTGGTCGCGCAGGTCGACCTCCCACTCGGCGACCTGGTGGCGCTTGCGGGAGACGTACGAGAAGCGCACCGCCCACCGGGTGCCGTGCAGGTTGTAGGCGCTCCAGCAGTCGCCGAACACGTCGTCGGAGAACCGCACCCCACGGTCGCTGAGGTTCCACTGCACCGAGGCGGCCAGCGGCTCGATGGACGGGCCGAGGCGCGACTTGGCGAACACCATCTGCTGCGCCCGCTCCACCACCTGGGCCTGCTCGGCCAGAATGGGGGCGGCGAAGCGCTGCACCCACTCCTCGCCCACGCCGGCCGAGGCCGCCACCTCCCCGATCGTGCTCCCCGCCCGCAGCCGGGCCTGGATCTCCCGGGGGCTGAGGGAGCTGCGGGGGCGGCCGGACGGCGACGCCCGGGGCGGGCCGGGGGGCTCGTCGATGCCCTCGTCGCCCTGCCACTGGCGCCGGGCCCGCTCCAGCGAGGCCACCAGCTCGTCGTCGAGGGCCACCACGTAGCCGCCCGACTTGGAGCCCTTCCGGGTGCTCAGGACGAGGCCGTCGTTGTCCGGGGTGACGCCGACCAGGTGGAGCTTCTTCACGCTGGTCGGAACGTACCACCGGACCCCCTCCGATCCGTGGACCCCCGAAGGGTCAGCTGGAGCGGCGCCGGTGCCGCAGGTCGGGCACGAGGCCGGCGCCGGCCAGCAGCCGCACCGCCCGGGCCTCGTCGGCGTCGATGACGACCGCGTCGTCGGGCTCGCGCCCGCAGATGAAGGTGACGACGCAGTCCGCGCAGGCCCCGCTGTCGCGGGCGGCGCAGTCGTCGCAGCTGATGGTGAACGAGCTGGTCATGCCGCCATCCTGGCGGGCACCTGTGACAACGGCGCCGGCGCGGGAGAGGGGCGGCCAGCGCCGCCCCTCGCCCACCGCCGACCGAAGCCTCAGCACGTACCCGGCGTGCACCACGCGATGGCGTCGATCGGCTTGGTCCCGCTGATCCACAGGTCGCGGGCGCCGACGTCGGGGGCGTCCACCATGATCCGGCGCTGGAACGAGCCGCTCGGCAGCTGGGCCGGGTCGATCGTGAACGACACCAGGACCTGTTCGCCGCCGGCCAGCGTCCCCTCCTCGACCGAGACGGCGACGCCGGGATCGGGCCACGCCTTCCAGTCGAGGGGGGCGCCGCCGGCGTTGGCGACGGTGAACGACCCGGTGTAGGCGCCGGCCTTCAGCTTCAGCTCCCCCGGCACCACCAGCTCGGCCGGCGCCACCGGAAGGTCGGGCTCCGGCTCGGGCTGCGGCTCGGCCCCGGGGTCGGGCCCCGGCCCGCCGCCGCCCTGGCCCTGGCCGCCGCCCTGGC
>JBKHXC010000384.1:0-2576 GCA_046566225.1 Acidimicrobiia bacterium | reverse complement strand
CGAATGGAGTGAGCGAAGCGAACGAATGAGGTCGACGCACTAGCTCTTCGAGGCGCCCACCCGGCGCAGGGCGAGCAGCGACGCCACGCCGACCAGCGCCAGCAGGGCGCCGGCCACCGCGCCGGGGCCCGCCACGTCACCGGCCCCGCCGTCGCCCGAGGCGGCGGCGGCCGCGTGCACGCCCTCGCCGGGGGCTTCGGCCGCCGGCGGCGGGACGGTGGTGGCCTGCTCCTCGGGCGCCGGCGGCGGCGTGGTGTCGACCGGAGCCGGCGCGGCGGCCACCGTGGTCGGCGCCGCCGCGGGGGGCGGCGTCGCCGGGGCGGTGAGGCGCGACCGGGGAGCGGCCGGCGCCGGCGCTGCGGTGGTGGGCGGCGGCGGCGGTGGCGGCGGCGGGGGCTGGGTCGTGGGCGGCGCCAGGCCGGCAGCGGCGGTGGCGGCGGCCGCGTCGAGCCGGCCGGCGCATGTCGGCCCGCACGACACCGACTTGTCGGCGGTGGCGAGGATCAGCTCGACGGCCCGTTGCTGGGGAACGCCCCGCGACAGCAGGAGGGCAAGGGCGCCGGCCACGTGGGGCGTCGCCATCGACGTCCCCTGGAGGTAGCCGTACTGGTTGGCGGCGCCCGGGCGCCAGTACGTGGACCAGATCTGGCGGGCCTCCGCTCCGTTCCCGCCCGGGGCGGCGATGGCCCACTTGGCCGTGCCGGTGGGGACCGAGTAGCCGGCGATCTCGTCGTCGGGGCCGGTGGCGCCGACCACGACGGCGTTGACGTCGCCGTAACCGGCCGAGCCGCCGAGGAGCTGGGCGTTGCCGGCTGCCACCACGGGGATGGCGCCCCGGGACCACGCCTCGTTCAGCGCCGGGCCGAGCGACCCGCCGCCGCCCAGCAGCCCGCCGAGCAGCACGTTCTCGCCCAGGCTGAGGTTGACCACCCTGGCGCCCTGGTCCACCGCCCAACGGATGCCGGCCTCCACGTCGGCCAGGTCGGCGGCTTCGTTCTGGAACACCCGGGCCACCACCAGCTGGGCGCCGTGGGCCACCCCGGCGATGCCGATGCCGTTGTCCTTGTTGGCGGCCACGATCCCCGCCACGTGCGTTCCGTGCCCGTTGACGTCCTGGCCGCCGCCCGACGCGCAAGCCGAGGAGCTGCCCCGGGTGCCGATGCAGGCGGCGTTGGCGGCGATGCGGCCCTGGAGGTCGGCGTGGTTCAGGTCCACCCCGCTGTCGATGATGCCGACCTTGATCCCGGCGCCGCTGGCCGACGCCCAGGCGGCGGGGGCCCCGATCCTGGCCGGGCCCCACTGCCGGCCCCAGAACTCGTCGTTGGAGGCGTTCGACGGGCCGGCCGAGCCCAGCATGGCCACGAGCGCCACACAGGCGGCGGCCAGCGCCCGGGCGCATGACGAGGGTGGCATCGGGCCCATAGTGGCAGAGTCTTCGGCGTTCCCGGGCCCGCCCTGCGCAACTAGCTTGGGACCTTCCAGGCAAATCACCGAAACGGAGGCGACGATGCCGACACGAACCGCCGACGCCCAGTGGGAAGGTGCCCTGAAGGACGGCAGCGGCACCATGCGCTTCGGGAGCGGCGCCTACGAGGGCGCCTACTCGTTCTCGTCCCGCTTCGAGGAGGGGGCCGGGACCAACCCCGAGGAGCTGATCGCGGCGGCCCACGCCGGTTGCTTCTCCATGCAGTTCTCGGCGCTGCTCGACCGGGCCGGCCACCGCCCCACCCGGGTGCGCACGGAGGCGGACGTCCACCTCGACAAGGGCGACGACGGGTTCTCGGTGACCAGCATCGACCTGCGTACCGAGGGCGAGGTGGCCGGCATCGCCGACGCCGAGTTCCAGCGGATCGCCGACGAGGCCAAGCGCACCTGCCCGGTCTCCCGGCTGCTCACCGGCGCGACCGTCAACGTCGAGGCCAAGCTCGTCTGACGGCCGGTCATCCGCCGGCCCGTCCCGCTCCGGAGACGGGGGCGTGGACCTCGCAGCGACCCACCGGATCGAACGGCCGGCGGACCGCCGCCGGCTCTTCGCCGACCTGGTGGCCTCGGGCCGGTTCTGCCGCGACACCCGGGCCGGAGCCATCCTGCACCGGCGGACGGTGTCGCTGAGGGAGATCACCGACGGCGACAGCCTGCACGTCTGCGTCGGCGGCGACGACCGGGTGACCGTGCACGTCGACCACTTCTCGCCGGTGGCGGGCGCCAACCCCGACGGGACGTGCCGCTACTCGGTCGGCGCCGTGGTCGCCCACCTGTTCGCCCACCTCCGCGACCAGCTCCGGCGAGCGGTCCGGGGCGCCCGGGGCCAGCACCGCTGCCGGCTGGAGTGCGAGTTCGTCGAGGGCGACGATCCGGAGCCGGCCCCGGCGCCGGAGGCCGCCGGCCCGGGCCCGGTGGGCGGCGTCGTGCCGTCGGGATAGGCCGGGGCGGGGGCCGGGGTAGGACGCGAACCGGCCCAGAAGGAGGATGCCCCCATGCCCGATCCCGTGCTCGCCAACCCGTCCGGCACCGGACCCCTCCCCGGCCACGACGCCGGGCCCCCGCTGCTGCCCGGCTCGCAGCCTCCGCCCGAC
>JBKHXC010000383.1:0-15832 GCA_046566225.1 Acidimicrobiia bacterium | reverse complement strand
TGACGGCGCCGCCGGGCGAGGCCCGGCCCGGTGGCGGGCAACGAGGCCTGCCACCGGGCGGCTGGGGCCGCCTTGGCCCACCGGAGGTCGCCGCGGCCCCGTACCGCCGCCGCGGGCGCATACTGGCGAGGAGGAGGCCGAGCAGATGAACGAGAGCATCCGCCTGGGACGGATCGGCGGCGTGGCGGTGGGGACCAACTGGAGCGTCCTGGTCATCTTCGCCCTGATCACCACCGGCCTGGCCTCGGGCCGCTTCCCGGCGCTGTACCCCGACCTCGATCCCCTCGCCTACCTGTTGGCGGGCCTGGCGGCGGGGATGGTGTTCCTGGCCTCCCTCCTGGCCCATGAGATCGCCCACGCCCTCGTCGCCCGGCGCAACGGCATCGACGTCGACGGCATCACCCTGTGGCTGTTCGGGGGCGTGGCCCGCCTGACCGGCGAGGCCCCCGACCCGGGTGCCGACCTCCGGGTGGCCGGCGTCGGCCCCCTGGTCAGCGCCCTGCTGGCCGGCGCCTTCTTCCTGGTGGGACTGGCGCTCGACGCCGGGGGCGCGCCGGGCATCGTCGTCGGCGTGTTCGGGTGGCTGGCGGTGATCAACCTCGTGCTGGCGGTGTTCAACCTCATGCCCGCCGCTCCCCTCGACGGAGGCCGGATCCTCCGGGCCTACCTGTGGCGCCGGCGCGGCGATCGCCTCAGCGCCTCGGTCACCGCCGCCCGGGCGGGGCGGGGGTTCGGCTGGCTGCTCGTCGGCCTGGGGACCCTGCAGTTCGTGGCCGGCGCCGGCTTCGGCGGGCTGTGGCTCGTGCTCATCGGGTGGTTCCTCGCCAACGCCGCCGGCGCCGAGGAGCAGCACGCCCGGGTGCGGACCGCCCTCGGCGACGTGCGGGTGGCCGACGTCATGTCGCCCGACCCGGCGGTGGCGCCGCCCGACATCACGGTGGACGCCTTCCTCGACCGCTACGTCTTCCCCAGCCGCTACTCGACCTTCCCGCTCGTCGGCCCGCACGGCGAGCCGGCGGGCCTGGTGACCCTGGGCCGGGTGAAGCGGGTACCGCCCGACGAGCGCCGGTCGACGACGGTGGGCGAGGTCGCCTGCCCGGTGGAGGAGCTGACCGTCGTGGCGCCCGACGAGCCGCTGGCCGCCCTGGTGACCAAGCTGTCGCAGTGCTCGGAGGGGCGGGCCGTCGTGGTCGACCACGGCCGGGTGGTGGGCATCGTCTCGCCCGCCGACGTCATCCGCCAGCTCGAGGTGGCCGACCTGCGCGGCGCCGGCCTCGACCTCGAGCGGGTCTGAGGCGCGGGAGCGTCACCCTCCATCCTCCGGCATCACGCCGCAGCGGGCGGCTCCGGCAGGCGCCCCTCGTCTCCCTCGCGCAGCCAGGCGGCGAGGAGGGCGAGGGCCGCTCCCAGGTGGACCAGCCCGCCCGGCACCCACATGACGACCCCGGCGAGCTGCTGGTCGGCGAGCGGGTCGAGCCCCCAGTCGCGCGTCGTGGTGTAGGCGCGGTACCAGGGCGCCCGGGCGAAGGTCAGCAGCGCCGCGAGGAGCACCCCCTGCAGCGCCATGGTGAACACCAGCACGAGGCCCGTGCCCGCCGACGCGGCCGAGCGGAGGCCGCCCAGGGCGGCGCGCCAGAACAGCACCCCGGTGACCATGAAGCTCAGGTGCTCCAAGGCGTGGAGGAGCGGGTGGCGCAGGGCGGCGTCGTAGAGAGCCGCGCTGTGCCATCCCCACACGGCCCCGACGTGCAGCAGCCAGGCCACCACGGGACGCTGGATCACCTGGCCGAGCCGGCCGCCGTGGGCCCGGAACGGCGCCCCCAGCGCCAGGAGGGGAGCGGCGACGGTGGTGAGCAGGACGTGCTGGACCATGTGGGCGGAGGCCAGGGCAGCGGCCAGGGCGTCGAGGGGCGACAGCAGGGCGAGGGCGACCGCGCCCAGGCCGAGGGCGATCCACCGCCCGGACCACCCGCCGTGCGGGCGATGCCCACCGGCTCGGGCCCACAGGTACCCGGCGGCGGCAAGGGAAAGGCCGAGCACCACCAGGGGGTGGAGGTGCCACGCCGTCCACAGCTCGTGGGGGCTGGGCGGCTGCCCGCGGTGAGCGAGCAGCCAGGGCAGCTCCGTCAGCACGAGAGGACCAGGGCGGGAAGGCCGACGAAGAGGATCGCCAGCGCGAACAGCACCCCCAGCAGGAACCCGGCGAGGGCCAGCTCGCCGTCGTGGTCCGGTGCCGCGGCCCCGGGGGACGGCGCCGGGTCCCGGGAGGCCTCCCATCCCCCGCCGGCGCTCCGCCAGCGCCGGTAGGCGAGCTGGGTGGTCCGGGCCGTGGCCGCCATGGCGAGGGCCGTCGCCCCCAGCGTCAGCACCGACACGGCGGGGAACCCGAGCACCTCGGCCTGGACGTCGCCCTGGCAGAGGGCCTCGGCCGGCAGGTAGACGGCGAAGAAGTGCGCCATCCAGAGGGACGGACCGGCGAGGAACAGGCCGGCCAGGCCGAGCAGCCGCCGGCGGGCCTCGGCGGTCGAGGCGGCGCTGGGCTCGACGTGGGCGTCCGGCCGGCTCACGTGAGGTACGGGCCCATGTGGAGGGTGCCCAGGCCGATGAGCCACACGACCAGCGCCGCCGCCCAGAACCGGGAGGTGTTCACCACCGTGACGTGGCGGCGAGCGGTGAACACGCCTCGGAGGGCCCAGACCAGGGCCATCGCCGTCATGACCAGGGCCGTGCCCATCACCGCGAAGCAGAACCCGCCCAGGGTGAAGAAGATCGATCCGTAGGCGTGGTCCGTGCCCCCGAAGCCGGTCCCGGAGAAGGCGACGGCCTCGGTGGCGAGGGCCGCCGCCCCGATCGCCAGGGCCGCCCCGAGCGCCACCGCCGAGCCCCGCTGGTCACCGGAGCGGACCCGCCGCACGGCGGCCCGGGCCGCGGCCGCCCCGGCGACGGCCAGTGCGCCGCTGACCGCGAACGACGCGCCGCCGGGCGGGGCGACGCCCGGCGGGGGCCACTGCTCGTTCTCCAGGCGCAGGTAGAAGTAGGCGAGGAGGAAGGCGCCGAAGGCGATGGCGACGAAGAGGATGGCGAGCCCCATCCCCCAGGCGGCGACCACGTCGCTCCCCCCGGCGTGCACGGGCACGCCGTGCTCGCGCTCGAAGGCGATCTCCTCGTCCTCGCTCATCGGCGGCTGCTGGGGCCAGTTCCACCCGATCACCCCCGCCACCACGACGAGGGCGGCCAACGCCGCCCCCCAACGGAGCTTGAGCAGCTCGGCGGCGAAGATCATGACGGCGCCGACGGCGGTCACCAGGGGCCAGGCCGAGGGCCCGCCCACGCGGAACACCTCCTCGGGGCGGGCGTCGGTGGCGCGCACGACCAGCGCCGCCCGCCACCGCAGCGGCCAGCGGGAGAAGGCGTCGACGAACCGGCGCAGCTCGGGGTCGGCCGTCCTCAGGTCGTCCTGGTCCCACAGCGGGTGACGGCTGTGGACGATGGGCACGACCGACCACCCGTGGTCGAGCGGGGGCGATGCGACCGCCCACTCGAGGGTGTCGCCGCCCCAGGGGTTGGCCCCCGCCGGAGGCCCGCGGCGCCGGCTGTACACGATGTTGACGATGAAGGCCAGGATCCCCGGCACGATCAGGAAGACGCCGGCGGTGGAGATGAGGTTCCACACCTCCCATCCGAGACCGGCCGGGTAGGTGTACACCCGGCGGGGCATCCCCAACAGGCCGACGACGTGCATCGGGAAGAAGGCGACGTTGACGCCGACGAACAGCAGCCAGAAGTTGAGCTTGCCGAGGCGCTCGTTCAGCAGGCGCCCGGTGAACTTGGGCCACCAGTAGTAGATCCCGGCGAAGATGGGGAAGGCGACGCCGCCGATGAGCACGTAGTGCAGGTGGCCCACCACGAAGTAGGAGTCGTGGGCCTGCGAGTCGAAGGGCACGGCGGCCACCATGATCCCGGTGATCCCGCCGATGACGAACACGACCAGGAAGCCGACGAGGAACAGGAAGGCGGTGTTCCACCTCGGCGTCCCCGCCCGGATGGTCGCCAGCCAGGCGAAGATCTGCACGCCGGCGGGGACGCCGATCACCATGCTGGCGGCGGCGAAGAAGGCGAGCACCAGCGGCGGCAGCCCGACGGTGAACATGTGGTGCGCCCACAGGCCGAACGACAGGAACCCGATGGCGACGAACGCCCCCACCAGCCAGGTGTAGCCGACGATCCTCCGGCGCAGCAGGACCGGGAGGGCCATCGACACGATACCGGTGGCCGGGAGGAACTGGATGTAGACCTCGGGGT
Source organism: Acidimicrobiia bacterium (assembly GCA_046566225.1). Classification (GTDB taxonomy): domain Bacteria; phylum Actinomycetota; class Acidimicrobiia; order Acidimicrobiales; genus DATLFN01. Next base: position 11,530 of record JBKHXC010000383.1, on the reverse strand, counting down.
GGCCGAAGATCCAGAACAGGTGCTGCCACAGCAGCGAGCTGCCGCCGTGGGCGACGTCGAAGAACCGGGTGCCGAACCCCCGGTCGAGCTCCATGAGGAGGCTCCCGACGATGAGGGGCGTGAACGCGAACAGGATCATGAACGCGGTCACGAGCATGGCCCAGGCGAACAGCGGCAGGCGGCTCAGGGTCATGCCCGGCGCCCGCATCTTGAGGATGCCGATGATGATCTCGCCGGCGGCGGCGATGGCGCCCACCTCGGCCACGCCCAGTCCCAGGACCCAGAAGTCGAGGGCCAGCCCGGGCGAGAACTCCTCGGTGCTCAGCGGCGTGTAGGCGAACCAGCCGGCGTCCGGCACGAGCTGGAACAGCGTGCTGCTGTAGTAGAGGAGGCCCCCGAAGAGGAAGGTGTAGTAGGCGAAGGCCCCCAGGCGGGGGAAGGGCATCTCCCGGGTGCCGAGCAGGAGGGGCAGCAGCAGGATGGCGAAGCCCTCGAAGATGGGCAGGATGACGAGGAACATCGTCACCGACCCGTGGTTGGTGAACAGCTCGTTGAACAGCTGGGGGCTGACCAGGTCGCTCTCGGGCCGGGCCAGCTGGAGGCGCATGACGAGCGAGTCGACGCTGCCGCCGAGGAGCAGGAAGAAGAAGCCGGTGAGCAGCAGGCGCTTGCCGATGGCGTCGTTCTGCACCGCTCGCAGGCGGCCCCACAGCCCCGGAGGGTCCGCCCACCGGGCTTGGAGCTCGTCGTCGGTGGCGGTCGTCTCGATGGCCGGCTCCATGCTCGCCACGCCGGGGCGGGCGAGGGGCCCGCCCTCGCTCACCGCAGACCGCCGAGGTAGCTGAGCAGGGCGGCCAGCTCGCCCTCGTCGAGCCGGGCCGGTGGCATGACCACGCCCCGCTTGACCTCGTGGGGGTCCCGGACCCAGCGCGCCAGGTCCTCCGGCGTGTTGGGCACCGTGGCGGCCGCCAGCGTACGGCGGGAGGCGAGATGGGTGAGGTCGGGACCGCCCTGCCCGGCGGCAGGAGTCCCCCGCACGGTGTGGCACGTCCCGCAGCCGCCGGCCGAGAACACCGCCTGACCGCGTCGGGCCACCTCGGAGGCGGGCGCCGCCGCCGGGGCCCGCTGGCCGGCCAGCCACTCGTCGAAGTCCGCCTCCGCCTCCACGACGGCGATCAGGCCCATGTTGGCGTGCTGGAGCCCGCAGAACTCGGCGCACTGGCTGCGGTGCACCCCGGGCCGGTCGGCCTCCAGGACCAGGGTGACGTGGTCGGGGAGCATGTCGAGCTTCCCGCCGAGCACGGGGATCCAGAAGCTGTGGATCACGTCGGCCGAGGTGAGGCGCAGCTCCACCGGGCGGCCCACGGGGAGGTGGACCTCGTTGGCGGTCACCACGCCGTGGTCGGGGTACCGCACCTCGTACCACCAGCGGTGACCGACGACCTCGACGGCCACGGCGTGGGCCGGTGCGGTGGCGGGCACCTGGCGCATCGTCCGCACGGTGAGGGCCATCACCACGACGAGCACGAGGGCGGGGAGGACCACCCCGCCGAGCACGATCAGCCGATCGGGACGGTCGCCGGGCGGGTGGTCGGTCGGGCCGCGCCGCCGCACCAGGCCGGCCACCAGGACGGCGGCGAAGATCACGAAGGTGGCGGCGCCCAGGGCCAGCATGGCCCACCACAGATCGGCGATGGCACGCGCCGCCGGGCCCTGGGGGTCGAGGGCTCCCGACGACGGGTCCGGCATCCCCGGCGGCGGCGCCATGGCCCGCGCTCAGCGCCGGCGCTCGATGAGCACGGCGATCGGGGGCGCACCTCCGGCGTCGTCGTCCCGGACGGCGGCGGCACCGCTCCCGTTGGCCCTCCGGCGGGTCACCGCTGGCCTCCCCTCCCGGCTGTCCGCGGATGGCGGGCCGCGCCTCCGGCCGCGTTCTCGCTACAGCTGCGAGCGACGTGCGCGGCAGCTCCTGGCTGGTGGCTCAACCGGGCGTGACCCTACCCAGCCCCCTCCAGGGTTGCAATCGCCTTCCGCGCTCGGCTGCGCGAGCCGCCGGCGACGAATCCCGGCGGCCGGGACGGGGTACGAACACCGGTGCAGAGACCGCGAGACGAGTTGAAGGAGTGATCGGTATGCCCGTGGTCGATCCTCGGACCCACGAGCCGCTGAGCGACGACCCGAACCAGGAGGACCGGGAGTTGGCGGGCGGCAAGCGGGAGGGCGACCCCGGCCTGGAGGGTGCCACCCCATGGGGCGGCCGGGGCAAGCACACCCCGAGCCAGTACTCCGTCGCCGTCGGCGAGAAGCCGGGGCGCTGACCCTCCGACAGGCGACCCGAGGCGAGTGGGCACCGCTCGCCTCGGACGTTCGCCTCCCGGGGAGCGGTCCTCCCGGCGGGGGCGGAGATCAGGGGGCGACACGGGACGAACCTCTCGCATCGCCGCCGCCCCTGCGGATTCTCGGACCCGCACACACGAGGTCGCGCTGCGGTCCCGGCGCCGGCCGCTCTCACGTGCCCGCCACGGGAACGCGACCCGGTCGCTGACACCCGGGGCAGGCCGGTTCCAGGGGTGTGTCGGGCGGTGTATCGCGCCCGGGTTACGCGCCCCGCGTCCTCCCGGTCGTCCCGGGTCCCCCGAGGGCGAACGCCCTGGTAGATCGGGCTTTCGGTCCGTGCGCCCCCTGGGATTCGAACCCAGAACCTGCGGCGTAAGAGTCCGTTGCTCTGCCGTTGAGCTAGAGGCGCGCCCGGTGCACTGTAGCGGCGGGTCGGGTGAGCCCCGCTGGGGCGAGGCGAGGGTGGCTAAGGGGACTCGAACCCCCGACCTCCTGGACCACAACCAGGCGCTCTAACCAACTGAGCTATAGCCACCGCGGAGCCGGGACAGCATAGGCGCCGGTCGGTCCTGGGATCGCCTCTCGCTCCGAGGTGGCGGAAGGGCCGGCCTGGTGGAGGGCTGTCGCCCGCAGTCCCCGCCCACCGGCCGCACGTCCTGGTCACCGTGGCGAACGACGACACACCGCCCTTCTCCCACGCCGAGGCGCTCCGTCGCCGCCTACCGCCGGCGATGTCGGGGTGCAGGCCGACGAGGATCGAACGGCGGGCTCACCTACGCTGGGCACCCGGGCGCCGACGACCCGCGTGCCGCCGGCGTGTTGCCCCTGTAGCTCAGTCTGGATAGAGCGGCTGCCTTCTAAGCAGCGGGTCGCAGGTTCGAGTCCTGCCGGGGGCGCCACCCAGAGAAGGGGGATATTGGCCCATTTGTCGCCGTATGGACGAGGCCGCCCGATCGGCGAGCTCGTCAGGCACCCTTCCTACCTGTCATCCACCCCCGTTGGTTGGCGCAGGGCCGGTCGTCGTGGTGGGCACCGACGTGTTCTACCGTCGCGCCGTGAGCGTCCCGCGACTGCCCGGTGGGGTCGTGCACGAGCTTCCCGGGGACCTGCGCCAGGCGCTGACCGCCAACGGCGCCGCGCGCGATGCCTGGCGGGACATCACCCCTCTGGCGCGCAACGAGTTCATCTGCTGGGTCGACGACGCCAAGCAGGCGAAGACGCGGGAGCGCCGCATCCGCCGGACCGTCGAGGAGCTGGAGGAAGGCCAGCGCCGGCCCTGCTGCTGGCCGGGGTGCAAGCACCGGGAGCGGACCGGCCGGTAGTCGTCGGCGCCCCTCGGCCCGGGGCGTCGTCGCCGACGAAGTGGTCGCAGCGTCGAGCGAATCATCGGCGCCGGTGGAGCGGTGACCGCCGGCTGGCGCCTGCTCGCCTTCAGAAGGCGAGCTTGCCGGTGTTCCACATGGCGGGGAACACGTACAGCGCCAGCCCCAGCGGTACCAGGGCGACGCGCGAGGCGGCGCCCGGCCGGCCGAGCCGGCCCATGACCCGCGGCTCGCCGATGGCGGCGAGGGCGAAGCACACCACGGCCGCGAGAAGGAAGAAGAACTGGCCCGTCGGCCCGATCAATTTGGTCGCCTCCCGTCGTGACAGGCCCCCCGCCACGCCCACCCCCTCCCTTCCCGTGCGCCTCCCGGACCACACACCGCGGCATTTCACAGCGGGCTGGTCGTGCCCGCTCCCTGGGTGCCCGCCGTGTGGGCCGTCCGGGTCGCCCTGGCGGCGGGCGCCGTCGCCTTCCGCCGCCGCCCCGGCGTCGTGCTGGCCCTTCCCGTGGCGGCCGTCGCGCGGTGGCTGGCGATCGTGAGCGCCGGGTCGGCGCTGTTCGGCTGGACGGCGCGAGGCGGGCGCCCTCAGCTGACCGGCGCCGGCCGCCGGCCGTCGTCGGCCGGCCCCGCCACCGGGCCGTCCTCGGGCCCGCCCGCCGGCCCGGAGTCGTCGGTCGAGCTCTCCCGCCGGGCCTCCTCGACCTGGGTGCGGCCGACCTGGACCAGGCGGAGCATGGTCACCAGCCCCACGCCGCCGACCATGTTGCCGAGGGTCGACCACGCCAGCACGCCCAGCCAGTCGGCGTAGCCGTAGGGAGCGCCGGCCTGGAGCCCGGCGAACATGAGCAGCGACACGACGATGGCGTGGAACAGCGAGCCGGCGGCGAGGAGGAAGGCGGCGGCCACGGCGGCCACCAGCTTGCCCACCTCCGAGTCGCTGCCCCGTTGCATCCAGGTCATGAGGGTGATCACCGTGCCGCCCAGGACCGCCGCCGAGAACGACTCCCATCCCAGCCCCAGGTCGGCGTAGTGCGACGCCAGGCGGACGGCCTCGTCGCGCACCTGGGGCAGGGCCGCCACGATCACCGCCATGATCACCCAGCCCCCGGCCAGGTTGGTCGCCGCCGTACCGGCCCACAGGCGCACCACGGCGCGGGGACGGGCCTTGCCCGCCGTCACAGCCACGATCGGAACCAGGAAGTTCTCGGTGAACAGCTCGCTGCTGGCCAGGGTCAAGGCGACGAAGCCGATGCCGAAGGCCAGCCCGCCGAGAAGCGCGCTGCCGGTGGCGTCCTCGACGAGCAGCATGCCGAGGATGCCGACGCCCACGTCGATGCCGCCGACGGCCCCGGTGGCGAACAGGGCGGGCCAGCTGCGCGTCAGGCGCTGCCCACCGTCGTCCACCGAGCGGTGGAACGCGGAGCTGACCGCTCGCGACATCACTCCTCCTCTCCCGGACGGGCTCGCCGCTGGACCCGGCGTTCCTACCCGGCCGGGCGGCGGAGCACCCCCGCCGAGCCGGCGGTAGCGTCCTCGCCGTGAACGTCCACGTCCGCCACGACCCGTCCTTCGCCGTCGCCCGGGTCAGCCTCGGGGCCGGCGAGCAGCTGCGCGCCGAGTCGGGCGCCATGATGGCGACGTCGGCCGGCGTCTCCCTCGAGGCCAGCACCCAGGGCGGGGTCATCAGGGGCCTCAAGCGCTCGTTCCTCGGGGGCGAGAGCCTCTTCGTCACCACCTTCACGGCGCCGCCGGCGGGCGGCTGGGTGGACGTCGCCCACCACCTGGCGGGCGACATCGCGGTGGTCCCCGTCACCCCGTCGGAGCCGCTGTCGATCACCCGGGGGTGCTGGCTGGCGTCGTCGCCGGCCGTCGAGCTGGACACGCGCTGGGGCGGGTTCAAGAACCTGTTCGGCGGCGAGGGCGGCTTCCTCGTCCACGCCACCGGCACGGGCACGGCCATCCTGGCCAGCTACGGGGCCATCGACCGCATCGACCTGGGGCCGGGCGAGGCGGTCGCCGTCGACACCGGCCACGTCGTCGCCTTCGGGGGCGGGGTCTCCAGCCAGATCCGCAAGGTGGCGGGCGGCATCGTGCAGACCTTGAAGTCGGGGGAGGGCCTGGTGTTCGACTTCACCGGCCCCGGCTGGGTGATGACCCAGAGCCGCAACCCGGCGGCCCTGGAGGCGTGGGTCCGCGCCGTGATGCCGGGCCAGACCGGCGGCTCGGGCGGCGGTGGCGTGCTGGGCGGCCTGCTGGGCGGCCGCTGAGCGGCAGGCGCCGGCCGGCCGCCCAGAGGCCCCGGCTCAGGCGGCCGACGACGAGGCGTCGATGGCGGTGGCGCCCCCGCCCCCGCTCGAGATCTCGACCTTGCGGGGCTTGGCCTGCTCGGCCACCGGCACCGTCACGGTGAGCACTCCCTGGTCGTAGGACGCCTCGATGCGGTCGGGGTCGAGCCCCTCGCCCAGGAAGAGCTGGCGGGTGAACGAGCCCTGGGGGCGCTCGGCGACCACGATCTCGTCGCCCTCCTGGCGGGGCCACGACCGCTCGGCGCGCACCTGGAGCACGTTCTTCTCGATGGTCAGCTCCACCGACTGGGGGTCCACGCCGGGAAGGTCGAAGTGCACCATGAACCGGTCGCCCCGCCGGTAGGCGTCCATGGGCATGACCGCCGGCTGCCGGGACTGCGTCGCCTGTTGGGCCAGCCGGTCCAGCTCACGGAAGGGGTCGAAACGCATCAGCATCGGTTGGTCCTCCTCGTGCCGGTGTCGGGACTCCTCGGCTACAGCCTACCAACCGGCGGCGGAACCTGACAACCCCACAGTCAGGTTTCATCCTGGCGAGGTTCGCGCCGTCACCGGAGCGGGACCGGTTCGACGGAGACGGTCACCTGGCGGAGCCGGTCGGGGTCGACGTCGGCGCCGATCCCCGGCCGGTCGGGGACGGCCAGGCGGCCGCCGCGGGCGACGAGCGGGGCCACCACGTCGGCCGCCAGGTACCGCGACGGCGGCGACACGTCGCCCGGCAGGGTGAACCCGGGAAGGGCGGCCAGGGCCAGGTTGGCGGCCCGGGCCAGGCCCGACTCGAACATGCCGCCGCACCAGGCCCCCGCCCCCGCCGCCCGGCACGCGTCCTGCACCCGCACCGCCTCCAGGTAGCCGCCGACCCGTCCCGGCTTGACGTTGACCACCGAGGCGGCGCCCAGGGCGAGGGCGGCGGCGGCCGACCGGGCCGACGTCACCGACTCGTCCAGGGCGATCGGCGTGCGGATGAGCCGGGCCAGGCGGGCGTGGCCCACCAGGTCGTCGGCGGCCAGGGGCTGCTCCAGGGCGGCCAGGCCGAACGGGTCGAGGGCGGCCAGCGCGGCCGCGTCGTCGAGCCGGTAGGCGCCGTTGGCGTCGGCCTGGAGGACCACCGAGTCGCCGAAGCGCTCGCGGACGGCCCGCACCGGCTCGGCGTCCCACCCGGGGGCGATCTTGAGCCTCACCCGGCGGTACCCCTGGGCCAGGGCGGCGCCCACCCGGTCGACCACCTCGGCCGTCGACCGGGCGATGCCGACGGCGACGGCCGCCTCCACCGTCGCCCCCGTGGCGCCCAGCCGGGTGGCCAGCGGCTGGCCCGCCGCCCGCAGCTCGGCGTCCAGGACGGCCATCTCCAGGGTCGCCTTGGCCATGCGGTGGCCCCGCACGGCGGCGAGGGCGGCGCCGACGCCGGCGCCCGACACCGTCCCCGCCGCCGCCAGCAACGGCACCAGGTGGGACCGGAGGACGGCCGCCGCTCCGTCGGCGTACTCGGCGGTGTAGTGGGGGCCGGCCAGGGCGGCGCACTCCCCCCAGCCCTCGGCGACGTCGGTCACCACCCGCACCAGGACGAGGTCGCGCACCGACGTCTCGCCCAGCGCCGACCGGAACGGCGTGCGCAGCGGCAGGCGCACCCGCCACAGCTCTACCGCCTCGAGCCTCACGGCGAGGCCTCCCGGGGACCGGTCCCGCTCAGGCGTCGCAGGGCACCGGCACGCCGGCCCGCCGGCGGAGGCCGGCGGCCAGGGCCGCCAGGCCGAGGAGCGCCAGGGCGGCCGAGGCCCGTCCCGGGGGAGGGCCGGTGGCCGCCAGCGGCTCCCGCCGCGTCGCCGTGCCCACGCCCGCCGGCGCTGCGGTGGTGACCGGGCCGAACCCCGGCGGTGCGGTGGTGACCGGGCCGAACCCCGGCGGCGCGGTGGTGACCGGACCCGGCGCCGTGGTGGGGGCGGTGGCGGCCCCGCCCCCGGTGGTCGCCGTGGTCGGCCCGGGGCCGCCGGGCGCCCCGGTGGTGGCCGTGGTCGCCGGGGTGGCGGCCTCCTCGCCGTCGTCGTCGTGCAGGACCACGGCGACGACGCCGCCGACCAGGAGCAGCCCCACCAGCAGGAGCAGGACGGCGTTGCGGGTGGTGTCGCTCATCGGCGCACCCGTCCCGATGGCGCAGCGGGGGCGACGTGGAGCGGCGCCGGAGGCACCCGCGCATCCTTGCACCCCGGCCGGCCGGGCGCCGGGATGGTCGCCTCGGCTCCGGCGGTCAGCCCAGCGCCGCCTCCTCGGCGTCGCCGCCCGACCACGACCCGAGGGAGCCGGGCCGGACGGGCCGCAGCCGGGCGTCGTCGGCCCCGGCCGGCGGAGCGGCGCCGTCGACCACGGCGGCGAAGGCGCCGGCCAGCGGGCGGGTGAGGCCGGGGTGCAGCCGGGCCCCGGCCGTCAGCGGCTCCTCGACCCGGCGCTCGGGGAGGAACACCACCGGCGCGAAGGGCGCGGCGTCGGCGCCGGTCAGCCCGGCGAGGGTGGCCGCCAGCTCGGCCCGGGCCCGGCCGCCCCTGGGCGCCCGGTTGACGACGGGCACGACCCGGCCGGGCGGCGCCCCGGCCGCCCGCAGGTCGGTCAGCACGCGGGCCAGGGCATGGGCGCCCTTGAGGCCGGGGAGGCCCACGGCGAGCACCACGTCGGCCCCCAGCACCGCCGTGCGGCTCATGACGTGGCGTTCCTCCACCTCCAGGGACCCGCCCTCGTCCTCGCCCTCCACGTCGGCGTCGGTGTCGCACACCACCACCCGGTAGGCGCCCCGGAGGGACTCGAAGGCGGCGGCGAAGGCCCTCGGGCGCAGCGAGGCCCAGAAGCGGGCGCGCCGCAGGCCGAGCAGCAGGTGGTACCCGCGCTCGGGCACGTCGAAGGTCAGGGAGCGGACCTCCTCGGGCGACAGGCGCCGGGTGCGGTGCTCCTCCACCAGCTCCTGCACGCCGGGGACGACGTCGCGGGCGTCGTGGAGCATGGCCTGGTCGGCCTGCAGCGCCAGGTCGGCGAGGAGCACGGCGTGGCCCAGGCGGGGGTCGTCGGCCAGCCCCTGGGCCAGGGCGACGGCCACCGTCGACGCCCCCGTCCCGCCCGGGCCGCACACCGCGGCGACCCGGCCGCGCCACGCCGTCGCCGTCGGGGGCGCCGGCTCGCCGGGGACGGCGTCGCCGCGGCCGATGGGGTCGGCGTGGGCGACCAGGGTGTCGAGCAGCGACTTGGGGTCGAAGAAGTCGCGGAGCACGGCGGCGGCGCCGACGGCGGCCCACTCCCGGCCGCCCCGGCCGTCGTCCACCACGATGGTGGGGCAGCCGGCGGCGGACGCGGCGTCGACCAGGTCGCGGTCGACGACCGGCAGGGAGCCGTCCACCAGGAGCGCCGAGAACGGCCGGCCCGACGCCAGCCGGGCCCGCACCTCCTCGCGGGAGACGCACTTCACGAACTCGGCGGGGATGGTGCCGGCGTTGGCCCACTGGGCGACGGCGGCGAACCACCCGGAGCGGGCCCGGGCCAGCCCGAGGACGACGTAGCGCTCGGCGCCCACGGCCTCAGCCCGGTCCCGCCGCCGGCCCCGGCGGCCGCGCCCCTCGGGGCGCCGAGTAGGCGGCGGGCGGCGAGGCGCCGTCGGCGCTCGCGCCCGCCGTGCGCACGAGGGTCACCGCGCCGGCGTTGACGGCGTGGGCCACGGCCAGGGCGTCGGCCGAGGCGGGCAGGGCCAGGGTGATGACCTCGTCGCCCCGGGTGGAGAGCGAGTCGCGCGACGCCGAGCGGTCCGCCACCCGGGCGCCGGCCACGACCACGACCGTGTAGGCGTCGCCACCGGTGCCGTAGGTGGCGACCACGTCGACCACCTCCCCCCGGCGGAGCTGGCCGTTCACGGCCCGCGCCGACTCCACCGGGAACGAGATCTGCCGCTCCCCGGACGACGCCGCCCCGGTGAGGACGTCGCTCGACTGGACCAGCTCGCCCTTGCCCACCGGGCCGAGGACGACGGCCCCCGTGAGCTGCGACGCCGAGCGGTACGAGCGGGCGGCGAGCGTCGGGGGGAGGTCGAGGGCCACCGCCTCCACGTCGGCGGCGGCCAGGCGGTGGCCGAGGGGCAGGTCGTGGCGGGCGACGAGGTAGCGCTCCCGGGGCCCGGCCGTGGCGTCGGTGTAGCCGGCGAAGACCCCCACGGCGGCCGCCGCCACCAGGAAGCCGCCGACCACCGCCCGACCGCCGGGCAGCGCCCGCCGCCGGCGCAGGGCCCGGGCGCCGCCGACCGGTCCCTCCCGGCGCGCCGCGTCGGGCCGGCTGCCGAGGGCCGTCTCACCCATCGCCGTCACTGTAGGCAACGGCCTGCGGGCCCGCCCCGGCCGCTCGTCCCATGCCCGCCGATCCTTGCTGTCGCGCCGTTTCGTGTCAAGCCGTTCATCGGTCGCGGGCCGGGCGGCCCCGGTGTCGGGCGCCACGCCCGCACGGCGCCACCGGTGCCTGGTCGGCGCCTCGCCTCCCCTCGCCGGCGGAACGGAACGCCATGAGGGTAGCCAAAAGGCGTCGGTGCGGGTAAAGTGCCGCCATGCCCGACTCCATCCGCTGGATGAGCACGCGCGAGACCTCCGGGCGCCTGGGCGTCACGCTGCGCACCCTGTACCGCTTCATCGACGAGGGCCAGATCCCGGCGTACAAGTTCGGCCGGGTGATCCGCCTGAAGGAGACCGACGTGGAGGCGTTCATCGAGGCGTCCCGCATCGAGCCCGGCGCCCTGGAGCACCTCTACCCCGAGCCGACCAAGGAGCCGTCCACCTGAGGCAGCGCCGGCGGGCGGTCAGCCGAGCAGCGTGACCTCGCGCACCGACACCAGCGGCAGGTAGAGCGGGGCGGCCTGGTCGCCGTCGAGGCGCAGGGTGACCACGTCGGCGCCCACCGCCCGCAGCTCCCCGGCCACGGCGTCGCCGCCGCCGTCGACGACGATCCGCACCCGCGGGCGGTCGCCGGAGAGCCCGGCCAGCACCTCGCCGAGGCCGGCGCCCACCGGCGCCGCCCGGTCCGACGCCGGGTCGCCCGACCGGTACCCGGGCTCGGGGCGCACCGTCGCCACCGCCGAGAAGGCGAGGAAGGTGGCCATGCCGGCGTGGCGCACGACGCAGAAGTCCCGGGCGACGGCCACCACCTGCCCGTGCACCGTGCGGCCGGCGGTGGTGCGGACGGCGACGCCCGCCCCCGCCTCCGACAGGTCGAGCAGCACCCCGGCGAAGCGGGCGTCCTCCTCGGCCTGCCGGCGCAGCCAGCGCTCCCGCATGCGGGAGCGGGCCGCCTCGCCCGCCCGCTCGTCGGCCGTCCACCGGGCCAGGTCGGCCAGCAGCGCCTCCACGTCCCCCACGCCGGGACGCTACTGCTTCGACCTCATTCGTTCGCTTCGCTCACTCCATTCGGTCGAGTTCGATCGTGCTCCGGCGGGCGAGCGGAGCTCGCGCCGCCTCCGCCCTGGTCCTTCTCGGTGTCCGCAGCCGTAGGGTCCGCCTGCGGCGGCGAGTGCGTCCACGGACCTTGCGGCTGCGAACGCGGCGAAAGCTT
>JBKHXC010000382.1:0-3690 GCA_046566225.1 Acidimicrobiia bacterium | reverse complement strand
CGTCCTCCTGGGGCAGGGTGGCCAGGTCCACCTCCACGCCGTGCGCCTCGGCGACCAGGTCCACCGCCTCGTGGATGGCGGTGAGCATGCCCAGGCCGAGCAGGTCGAACTTGACCAGGCCGGCCGCCGCGCAGTCGTCCTTGTCCCACTGGAGGACGGTGCGGCCCGGCATGCGCCCCCACTCGACGGGGCAGACCTCGACCACCGGCCGGTCGCAGATCACCATGCCGCCCGAGTGGATGCCGAGGTGGCGGGGGAAGCCCTGCACCTGGTGGGCCAGGTCCATCACCGCCTCGGGAATCGTGTGATCGCGGGTGTGGGAGAGGGGGCCCCAGGCGTCGATCTGCTTGGACCAGGCGTCCTGCTGGCCCGGTGAGTGGCCGAGGGCCTTGGCCATGTCGCGTACGGCCGACCGGGGGCGGTAGGTGATGACGTTGGCCACCTGGGCCGCCCGCTCGCGCCCGTAGCGCTCGTAGACGTACTGGATGGCCTCCTCGCGGCGGTCCGACTCGATGTCCACGTCGATGTCGGGGGGCCCGTCGCGGGCGGGCGACAGGAAGCGCTCGAAGAGGAGGCCGAGCGCCACCGCGTCGGCGTTGGTGATGCCGAGGGCGTAGCAGACGGCCGAGTTGGCGGCGCTCCCCCGCCCCTGGCAGTAGATGCCCGAGCGCCGGCAGAACTCGACGATGTCCCAGACGATCAGGAAGTAGCCGGCGAAGCCCAGCCGGTCGATCATGTCCAGCTCGTAGCGGACCTGGGCCCAGGCGCCGGGCACCCGCTCCTTCTCCGGCGGGCCGTAGCGGCGGCGGGCGCCCTCGTCGGTGAGGCGGCGCAGCCAGCTCATCTCGGTGTGGCCGTCGGGCACCGGCCAGTCGGGCAGGCGGGGGGCGACCAGGCGCAGGTCGAACGCGCACTCCCGCCCGACCTCGGCCGCCCGCTGGACGACGCCCGGGTAGCGGGCCAGGCGGGCCGCCATCTCCGCCCCCGAGCGCAGGTGGGCGGCGCCCGACGGGGGCAGCCACCCGTCCAGCTCGTCGAGGGAGCGGCGGGCCCGCACCGCGGCCAGGGCGGTGGCGAGGGGCCGGCGGGCGGGGGTGGCGTAGTGCACGTTGTTGGTGGCGACCAGGTCGACGCCCACCCGCACCGCCAGCTCGGCCAGGGCGTCGTTGCGGGCCGAGTCGAGCGGGTCGCCGTGGTCCCACAGCTCCACGGCCACGTTGTCGCGCCCGAAGCAGGTGACCAGGTCGGCCAGGGCGCGGGCCGCCGCCGCCGGGCCGTGCTCCACCAGGGCCCGGGGCACGGCGCCCTTGCGGCAGCCGGTGAGCACCAGCCACCGACCGCCGGCCGCCTGGCACAGGGCCGACATGGAGAACCGCGGCCGCCCCTTCTCCCCGCCCCCGAGCTGCGCCTCGCTGACGGCCCGGCACAGCCGGGCGTAGCCCTCCTCGTCGCGGGCCAGCACCACTAGGTGGTCGCCCTCGGGGTCGGGCACGCCTTGCCTATTCCCCGCCCGGGGCCCCATCCCCGGGCTCCTCGCCGAGGCGGGGTCCCCAACCCCGCCCGGCGCCGTGGCCTGGGGCTTGGGCAGGCCCAGGCTCAGCTCGGCGCCGAAGACGGTGGGGATCCCCACGGCGGCGGCCGCCTCGGCGAAGCGCACCACGCCGTACATGCCGTCGTGGTCGGTGAGGGCCAGGGCCGACAGCCCCAGGCGGGCCGCCTCCTCGGCCAGCTCCTCGGGGTGCGACGCGCCGTCGAGGAAGCTGAAGTTGGAGTGGCAGTGCAGCTCGGCGTAGGGCGCGCCGGCGGGCGCCGGCGGCCGGGTGGGCAGCGACGGCTCGAACGGCGGGCGCTTGCGCGACCAGGCCGGGCTGTCGCCCCCGGAGGCGGCCGGCGGCACCGGGTCGGGCCGGCCGTCGGACAGCCGCCGCTCCAGCTCCGACCACGGGATGGGCGGGTTGCGCCAGCCCACCGCCCCTCACCCCCGTTCCGGCGCGAGAGATGCGCCGGCACGTGGCACGGTTCTGGCGCGCGGGCGCTCAGTCATAGGAGGCCTCCGCCCACCAGCGGCCGCCCTCGACGGCGAGCAGCCACGCCCCCTCGCCGGCGACGACCTGGAAGCGGGCCCGGCGGCGGCGGGCGGCGGGGTCCCACCAGCGCTCGTCCACCGGCCACGGGCCGGCCCACCCGGTGACGCCGGCCCACCGGGCGCCGTCCACCGACACCCGGGCCGGCTCGGCGGTGACGGCCCCCCGCCCGGTCACGCCCACCGCCGCGCCGGTGGCGTTCACCACCTCGGCAGCGAGCGGTGGCGAGAACACGACGGCCGGCGAGGGCGGCGGCAGCCGGCCCGGCCACGGCCGGTCGCCCGGGCGGGCCGGCTGGCGGGCGTCGCCCCAGGGCACGAGGGTCACCCGCTCGGCCGGGTGGCGGCCGCCGCCGGCGACGCCGGTGACCACGGCCTCGGGGCCGAGGATGCCCTGCACGCGGGCCAGGGCCCGGGCCGCCCGCTCGTCGGCCTCCGAGGCGCCGCCCCAGAACCCCTGCTGGCGACCGTCGTCGGCGACGACCTCGTCGGGCACCAGGCGCAGCAGCGACAGCCCGCCGGTGGGCCGGTCGGCGGCCCCCGACGTGGCGTTGACCCAGCCGTCGAGCTGCCAGCGCACCCGGTCGGCGATGGCCCCCGGGGTGAGGGCGCCGTCGGCCCGCCACCGCCGCGACAGGTGCTCGCCGTGGTCGGTCTCCGCCTCGATGCAGACGCGGGTGCAGGCCAGGCCCCGCTCGGCCAGGGCCCGGTGCAGCTCGCCGGCCAGGGCCCTCGCCGCGAAGGCGGCGGTGTCGACCCGCTCGGCCGGCGGGTCGAGCTCGACCTGCACGGCGAAGTCGGGGGGCGGCTCGGTCCCCGCCAGCGGGCGCTCGTCGAGGCCCCGGGCCAGGCGGTGGGCGACGGCGCCGTCGGCGCCGAAGCGGGCCAGCACGTCGGCCGCCGGCAGGGCGGCGAAGGCCCCCAGGGTGGACAGCCCGAGGCGCACCAGCAGGTCGGTGAGCGGCGGCCGGTCGAGGGCGGTGACGGGGAAGGGGGCCAGGAAGCGGGCCGAGCCCCCGGGCGGCACCACCACGGCGCGCCGGGCGGCCAGCGACGCGGCGAAGGCGCCGTCGGCCACGCCCACCCGGCAGGCGGGCGCGCCGGCGGGCAGCGCCGGCGCGACGGCCTCGGCCACCCGGGCGGCGAGGGCGGCGTCGCCGCCGAAGTAGCGGGACGGCCCCCGGGTGGCGAGCGCCACCACCCCGGGGCGGAGGATCTCCACCCGGGGGGCGAAGGCGGCCACCGCCGCTACCACCGGCTCGAAGGCCCGGGCGTCGCGGCCGGGGTCGGGCCCGACGACGGTGAGGCCCGGGCAGCGGGCCTGGGCCTCCCGCCGGCGCAGCCCCCGGGCCACGCCCTCGGCCCGGGCCGGCGCCGAGCTCGCCACCACCCGGTTGGCGGACACCACCGCCGACGGCTCGGCCGCCAGGCCGGCCGCCGCCATCGGCCAGTCCGGCACCCAGGCGACCAGCGTCCGGGTGGGGGCGCTCACGGCCCGCCCCGGCCGGCGCGCCGCTTCGTGCGGCAGGGAAGGGCGCCGTACGCCCCTCCCCGCCGCACGAACCCGGGCGGGGTGGGGGGACGGCGGCCGGGGCGCGGGCGGGCGC
>JBKHXC010000381.1:0-4035 GCA_046566225.1 Acidimicrobiia bacterium | reverse complement strand
GTGGCCGACGTGGGCCAGGACCGGGTGGAGGAGGTCAACCGGGTCCGGCTGGAGCTCGACGAGCCGCCCAAGAACCTGGGCTGGAGCGCCTACGAGGGCAGGCGCGAGCTGCCCCAGGGCCACCGGCTGCGGGGCGAGGGGGACCTGGTGTTCCCGGTGGTGACCTACGGCCACGACGAGGGGTGCGCGGTGATCGGGGGCCTCGTGTACACCGGCGTGGCGCTGCCCGGGTTGGCTCGCCGCTACCTGTTCGGCGACTTCTGCTCGGGGACCCTGTGGTCCCTGCGCCCCCAGCCCGGGCGGGGCGTCACCGACGTGCGCCGGGAGGCGGCCAAGGTGCCCCAGCTCACCCACATCGGCACCGACGCCGACGGAGAGCTGGTCTTCGCCTCGGCCGCCGGCTCGCTGTTCCGGGCGGTGCCGGCCGGCGGCTGACCGCCGGCGGGCGGGCGTCAGCCCAGGTAGGCGTCGCGGTCCTCGCCGGCCACGGCCGCCATGACCTCGAGCATGGGCGCCGACGGCCGCTGCCCGCACGCGGCGTCGACCGCCTCCTCGAACCCCTCCCGCACCTCCCGGGAGGGCTCCCGGTCGACGCCCGCCTCGTAGCGGACGACGATGAGCGCCGCCCGGGTGGCGTTCTCCCTGGCGGGGCGCGTGGCGCCCAGGTAGTCCGAGCAGGTCGCCGTGTCCGACAGCGTGGTCATGCCCGGCTCGGTCGCCGCGGTGGGGCCGACCACCGGGGCCGAGGTGGACGCCGGCGCCGCCCCGTCGTCGTCGGCGTCCCCGCAGCCGGCGAACACCCCCGCCAGGGCCAGGGCGGCCGCCGCCGAGATCAGGCGAGGGCGGCGGGACGGGGCGGGGCGGGCTCGGGCGGGGTGCATGGCGGTCGACACCCCCGGTCTAGCGCTTCTTCCCCGGGTGCCCGCGGCCCCGGCATCAGTGCCGCTCCGGTGCTCCGGACCGGGGCGGGTGGGATGGGGGACGGCCTGGGGCCGGCGGCGCATCGGCGGGCGCAGCTCGCCCGCCGGCGTGCGGACCCACCACGCCCCGGTGGCCCGCCGCTCGGCCGGCGTCGTGAACCGGTAGTGGTAGAGGCGGGCCCGCACGTGGGTGGGCGGGGCGTCGGGGAAGGGGTTGGTGGCGAGCAGGCGCAGGGTCGGGGGGTCGTTCTCGAGGAGGCGGGCGAGCAGCGTCGTCACCCACGGGTGGTCGAAGCGGCGCCCGGGCAGGGCGACGAACCACATCATCCAGTCCAGCCGGAGGTGGTAGGGGGCCACCTGCCGGGGCCGGCGCATGGGGTCGCCCGGCTTGGCCTTGAGCTCGTACTCCTTCCACACGGCGCCGGGGCCGGGGTCGGCGGCGTCGGTGCCCTCCACCACGACCTCGAAGCGCCGCTTGGTGACGGTCCCGAAGGCGCCGTAGGTGTTCACCAGGTGGAGCGGGTCGAAGCTGGAGTTCATGACCTGGCCGGGCGAGGCCATGTTGCGCACGGGCCGGCGGCTGAGGACGGCCACCAGCAGCACAACGGCCACCACCAGGGCCTGGTGCCACCCGGGCGGGGCGGCCAGGGTGGGGGCGTCGGCGGGGACGAGCCCGTCGAGCATGGCGTCGTCGAAGGCGGCGGCGGCCAGGGCGACGGTCACCACGTTCAGCCACGAGAAGTTGCCGCTGAGGAGGAGCCAGCCCTGGGTGACGACGATCACGGCGCCGGCCGCGCCCGCCACCGGCTGGGGGGCGAAGAGACCCAGGGGCGCCACCAGCTGGGCCACGTGGTTGGCGGCCACCTCGACCTTGTGGAACCAGCCGGGCAGGTGGTGGAACCACCAGCTGAGCGGGTTGGGCAGCGGCTGGGTCTCGTGGTGGTAGTGGAGGCAGGTGAGGTCTCGCCAGCACCGGTCGCCTCGCATCTTGATGATCCCGGCGCCCAGCTCCAGCCGGAACAGCAGCCACCGGAGGGCGACGATCAGCAGCGTGGGCGGCGCCCAGTCGGCCGGCCCGAGGAACACCGCCAGGAACCCCGCCTCGAGCAGCAGGCTCTCCCAGCCGAAGCCGTAGAACCGCTGGCCGACGTTGACGATCGACAGGTACAGCACCCACAGCACCGCCCAGGCCGCCATCGACGCCCACCACGGCCCGGCCTGGGGGACACCTGCGGCGCACAGTGCGGCGAGGCCCGCCCCCGACCACGCCACCACGGCCAGGAACCGGTCGGAGTAGTGGAGGTGGAACAGGCTGGGGGCCTGCCGGAAGCTCACCGCCGCCAGGAAGCGGGGGGTGGGCAGGAGGCCCCGCTCGCCGAGCAGGGGACGGAACTGGTTGGCGGCCACGAGGAACGCGACGACGTAGACGCCGGCCAGTGCCCGCTCGAACACCAGGCGGGCCAGCCAGTAGCCCGGAGCCTGGAGCCAGTCCATCCGCGTCCGCTCGCCTCCGTCGCTCGACGTCGGGCGCGCCCACCATACGGGCCGGTCAGACCGGGAGTGGGTAGGAGGATGCCGTGTACGGGATCATCCTGCTCCTCGTGGTGGCGATGCTGTCGCTCCTCATCACCCGCATCGCCACCATCGCCCTGACGGCCACCGGCATGTCGCGGCCGTCGGCCCGGTTCCAGGCCCGGTCGGCGCTGACCGGGGTGGGGTTCACGACGACCGAGTCCGAGGCGGTGGTCTCCCACCCGGCCCGGCGGCGGATCATCATGGCCCTGATGCTGGCCGGCAGCGCCGGGCTGGCGACGAGCATCGCCGGCATCCTGGCCGGGGTGGTGGGCGCGGCCGACGCCACCTCCCGGCTGGCCCGGGCGGTGGTGCTCATCGGGGGGCTGGTCCTCATCTACGCCGCCTCGACGTCGAGCCGGGTCAACCGCTTCCTGTCACGGGTCATCGGCCGGGCGCTGGCCCGGTTCACCGACCTCGACGTGCGCGACTACGCCGCCCTCCTGCACGTGTCCGGCGAGTACGAGGTGAAGGAGATGCTCGCCGTGCCCGACGGCTGGATCACGGGCCGGACCCTGGGTGAGCTGCGCCTGCGGGACGAGGGCGTGCTGGTGCTCGGGATCGTGCGGGCCGACGGCTCGTACCTCGGCGTGCCGACGCGCGAGACCCGCATCGAGGCCGGCGACACCGCCATCCTCTACGGGCGCGACGGGGCGTTCGCCGAGTTGACCGCCCGCCGCCGGGGCGAGGCGGGCGACGAGGCCCATGCCCGCGCCGTCGCCCTCCAGCAGGCCGTGGCCAGGCGCGAGGGAGAGCCGGGCGCACGGCGGGTGGGCGACGCCTGAGGGGCCATGCCGGCGCCGGCGGGCGCCGCCGTGATCCTGCCACCGTGCCCACCGACCACCCGGGAGACGTCGCTCCCGGCTCGTCGCCAGCGACGGCGCCGACGCGGTGGCAGCCGCGCCGGTCAGCGCCTGGCCGGCACCACGACCACCGGGCATGGCGCGTGGTGGGTGCACTGCTGGCTCACGGACCCGAGCAGGAGCCCGGAGAAGCCGCCGTGGCCCCGCGTGCCCACGACGAGGAGGTCGGCGTCCCGCGCAGCGTCGACCAGGACGCCGGCGGCGCCGCCGGGGGCGAGCACCTGCTCCACGGCCACGCCGGCCGGCGGGGGCCCGGCCGCCTCGACCGCGCGGGCCAGCGTCGTCCTTGCCGCCTCCTCCACCTCGCGCCGATCCAGCGGGTACGCCGCCATGCCGGTCACGTCGGCGACGTAGGGATACTGCCAGGCGTGGATCGCCTCGACCGAGGCGCCGTGCACCGCTGCCTCGTCCAGCGCCCACCGGAGCGCCTCGACCGACGGGTCGGAGCCGTCGACCCCCACCACGATCTTGCCCGGCATGCGCCCCCTCTCGGAAGGCCGGCCCTGGTGTCCCGACGGGCACCGCCGCCGCCGACCCTACCTGGTCGCCCATGTACCGCCCGCCCGGTGGTCCGGCCCGCACGCCCGCCCGATGGCGCGGGGGCTGGCGGCGGGCGACACCGGCCCGGGCGCTCAGGCGTCGCCGGAGAGGTCGATGCGAGCCAGCCACAGGCCGGGGGC